>MAXL01000260.1 GCA_001751005.1 Desulfobacterales bacterium S5133MH16 | reverse complement strand
TGTCCTTGTGCTTTTACGTCGCTTTTTCTTCTTCAAATACAGCATATCCTTTTTTAAAATACATTTGCAATAACCTACAGTTATTTTGATTCATATCCGGCCTGATGTTCACGGAGTTCGATTTGATCACCAGTTTTACTGTTTGAGCATCCATAAAACCCCTCCGGATTCCAATACTGACGACCTCCCTATAAACTGCAAGCGGGAACTCAACCTTTGGGTAATGTAACATCGAAGTTGTGGGTTAAATGTCCCTTCCTGTCATATAGGTTTGTCTCTATTTGGTGCAGTAAAACGTTTCGTGACCAGTTATTTGCAACCGTTGCATTAATGTAGAACTCTGCTTTGTTATAATCCTTTATCTTATTAATTATCAATATGTTATGTCCCCATGGAATTTGTCTAACAAGTTGTTGGACTTTTTTGTCTTGCACTGAATAAAACAGATACCACTTTCTGATCGAAAACAGATTAGCCCTTGAAAACCCCTTCATTTCAGGAAATTCTTTTTTCAAATCTATTGAGAGCCTTTCGACAACCGCATTGCCCCAGCCGGATTCCGTTTGTTTGTCAACTATCATTTTCCCAAGCGTCCAATAAAGGGAAAGCAGACTTTTATTAACTTCAAGCGCAGCCTTAATTTGAACCGAACGAATTTTCGATTTTACCTGGTTAAGCCATTCTCTATATTCCATACTATCCAAAAGTTCTGAAACCATGCCAAGCCCTCTTAAGCTCTTTCTATTAAGCCTAAATCCTTCAGTCCAACACTTGCGAAACGGGGAATGCGCTCGCTATTTAGGTTGAAACCACAAACCATGTTATCAAATCAAAATTTTTCGGTTTGAATTTTTCTTCAAGCTTTTTTTCTTCCGGTGTTTTCTTAACATCCACGCCATTTTCAAACAGGCTCTGTATTTCTTCCACGGCCTTTTGCGGAATCTGTCCTTTGATCCAATCCTTGATTCTGGCACTCAAAATATTTATGACTTTTTGTTCGCCTTTTTCTATGTCATCGGGAACATAGCGGGGCCGGTGTTTGTGGCTGCGGAGAATTCCAAGAATTTCCTTGTTGTTGCTGTAAGTGGAATATCCTTTTGAGTTTGAATATAAAAGAAAGTGTTCATTATATACATGGGTATCCGCTTCATCGGGTTTTGCCGGATACCAGGTTAAAATGATCTTCTTTGATGGGTATTGTCTACAGATTCAACACATAAAGACTATTTTGACGAAATATTGCTTAAATTTCGACAGATGAGTGCTCATGTGTCGATGACGTCGACATGTTAATATGACAACAATTCATAAAGCTTAATGTTTAAATATAAGTTTGTTGTTCCAACCTTTTTGCTTTTTAGAATCCCTATTTTTTCTAATTCCTTTAAATACTCCGCCGCGGTTTGTCTTTTTGCAATATCGGCATCAACTAATTGTTTTACCTTGCAATACGGTTGAGCAAATAAAAGTTCGATCAATTCTTTCGAATAAACTCTTTTGGGCAGTTTGGCTTTAGCCTGTTCAATAGTATCATCAAGCAATTGTCGAATGTGAATAATTTTTTCTTTGGTATACATTGCAGTGGTTTCAATTCCGTCTAAAACATATTCAATCCACGGCTCCCATTCGTCTTTTGCGGTCACATTTCTAAGCAATTGATAATATTGACCTTTATTTTCAATAATATATTTGCTCAAATATAAAACAGGTAAATCCAGAAGCCCTTTTAAGACAAGATACAAAATGTTAATAATGCGTCCGGTTCTGCCATTTCCGTCCGTAAAGGGGTGTATGGCTTCAAATTGATAATGAATAAGTGCCAATTTAATAAGCGGGTCGATATCATCTTGGTCATTATAGATAAATTCTTCGAGGTTTTGCAATTTATCTCTAATGGTCTTTTCCCCTTCAGGTGGTGTATAAAGTGTTTTTCCTGTTGGGGTGGCAATTTTAGTGCCGGGCGTTTTACGAATCCCGGCTGAATTTGCTTTAATCACATTATAAACGTTTATGTACAAGTTTGTTGTCAGTAGCTTTCTTTTTTGAAGGCGGTTAAAACCCTCCCATAATGCCTCACGATAACGTAAAACTTCTTTAGTATAGACATCGTAGTTTTTGCTTGTGGCAGTAAAAGCTTCGTAGAGTCGATCGTTTGTTGTTACAATGTTTTCTATTTGCGAGCTGTCCTTAGCCTCCTGAAGGATAATAGAGTTAACCAGGATTGAAGGGTTAGGTATAATGCTGCAAATGCCCTTTAGTCCGGCTAATGCTTTGTTGGCGTTAATCGCTTTTTTTAAAATTGTTTTTGTTTCGATATCGATTGAAGGTGGAAGTAGCGGTAAATCATTGAAAGGTATATTTGAGTTAAACTTCATTTTATGCCTGCTCATTTTGTCGAATTTTCAAAACAATATCGACATATCATTACTTTTTTGTCGAAGCAACAATAATTTTTCGACAAAATCGCTTTTTCACAGGATCAATGACTCCGTTGATTCATGAAGAATTAATCTGCAATTAATATTGACCACTAACGCAGTAATAATGATACGTTCTGGCACTAGATGATCAACTATGATCTCCCGTTGAATCCAATGAAGATCGAGCAGCGCATTGGCCGCATCCACCGGGGACAGGAAAAGGAGGTTGTGATTTACAATTTGTGCGCCACAGGAAGCGACGAGGACTACATTCTCGAAGTGCTTGGCAAAAAGATCAATATGTTCGAGCTGGTAATCGGCGAAATCGACATTATTCTGGGGCGTATCCGGGGCGAGAAGGAATTTCCCGAAATGGCCTATGACATCCGGATCCAATCGGATTCCGAAACAGAAAGAAAAAAAAGTTTGGTCAACTGGCTACCCGCTGTGCCCGAATTGCAGCCAGGAATGTCCTGTGTGCAAAAAATGACCAAATTATTTTATGACAATTTTCTTTTAATCATCATCTTCACTACTGGCTGACTCATTATCGATTTTTAGAGAATACGTAATGTTTTCTATTTCTTTTTTGTCATTATAATCCGGTATCGGAGGATCTTCTTCAAGCAGTTCATCAATCTCGACAACTTCGTCTTCAATGTCATCTTCAACCGCCGGCTCTTCCTGTTCTTTTTTTATTAGCTCATGGTCATCAAAAACCAGCTCAACGGATTGATCATTTCCGGATTCATACATTTTTGTAACTGCCGCAGCGATTTCTTTTGCGTATATACCGATCGGAAACAGGTTTTTCGTTCTCAATGTCGCGATAAGGGCATCTTGTCCTATCGAAATTGCTGATGTTACAGACTCATCGTCAAATGTTTCCTCACAGAGAAATGAAAACATTTCTTTATCCAACTCGGCAAATTCTCTAATGATAAGCTTGGTTTTTTCATCGTTTTTTAAAATTAAATATTTTTGTTTCATAGTCGTATTTCCTCATACAATTAATCTTTGACGGTCTCGTAAAAAGTCCAACTTCT
>MAXL01000259.1 GCA_001751005.1 Desulfobacterales bacterium S5133MH16 | reverse complement strand
CAAACTGGTCCCAGGGTTCAGAAAATGAGAAAAAACTCCTTAAAGAAAAGTAGAGAATCTCTTATGGGGAGAAAAGCCGAAATCAAGATTATCAAAACAGGGCTACCGAAAAAATTGATTAAAAGAATAGAGGTCTTTTGTGATAAAAAGGAAATGAGCATTCAGGATTTTGTGAGCGATGCCATAATAGAAAAATTAGAGCTTGTTCACCAAGAAAGGAGAAAGAAACAACGACTGTAAACCATCCCATGAATGTTTTCGATAAAGAATTATGGAAGATAAGATATGTTAAAACTGTTGGTATTACACACCTGTTCCCATCACTAATAAATTTCCCGATGATCCTTTATTCCTCTACCCAGGCCCATATACCCTGATACGTCTAAAATGTCGCCAAGCTCGACCAGGGGTCCACACCTATACCTTCGGGCAGATCGATTGCCCAGGTCATCGTTACGGCGCCAGATCTCCTTAATAAACGATAGACCTGATATCTGTAATGTTCAGGATAACCTCGACGATCTTCCCACACATCGCCCACCATTCGGTTTTTTGGACTTGTTTTTTGAGAGATCTATCGATGGCCGGCTTTTTGTAATCGAATAAGGTATGGAAAGTGTTTGTCCATGGAATATAACTTTCTTCAGGAATATTTTTATGATATTCACGATTATCTGGGCCTGATATTCCGAATTCACTTTAACTGGAACTGAAAAGGACAATCAATGGACAGCGAAAATTTCAAAGTTCAATGCTCTGATATAACCAAGGAGTTCAATATACAGATTCCCTGCAAACTCGCCGAGAGAGTCGAAGCCTATTCATCTGCTAACAATACGATAATAAACAGCGTAGTGATCGAAGCGTTGGATTCATTTTTAAGAGAGCAGAAAAACAGGATTGGTTGAGATCCGACTTTTTTGATGTGTCCTAATTGCCCATAATCAGGATTTTGCAAGTTTTGAGAGATGGGGATCTTCCGAAAATCGGCGCAATAATTTAATTTTAGGGCTATTTTAGAGCTTGTAGGATAAAATTAAACTTTTCGCAAAACGATATCATAACCTCTGAACCCATTTACAAGATGCTGGATATATAGCAGAAAGCACAGGCCTTGGATCGAGGACTTCAAACTAAAAAATTCTGACATTTATTACTATATGTGATATATAAGAGAGCAGGTCAGGAATATTTCCTTATTGGATGGTGAGGAAACAACTTAAATAAAGGAGTCATTAAAGACATTTGAAAGGGAATAGCCATGTCTGTTATAACCATATCCCGCAAATTTGGCGCCGAAGGGAAAACACTTGGCAGACGACTTGCCGATACCTTGGGGTATTATTATGCTGATGAAGACATCATCGAAAGGGCTGTAGTGGAGGTATATCTTTCTTCCGATGGGAAAAAAATCTTTGAAGCGGAACCGGGTGACAAATTGAAAAGATTTATCTCCGGGCTGAATCCTTTTGGAACGAGCTTAATGGAACTCCCTTTAAGTGATAAAGAGAGACATATTGATGGATTTAAGTATGTTGAATTGCTAAACTTAATCATACCCAAGATTGCCATGGATGCAAATGCCGTTATCGTTGGCAGAGGGGGGCAATATATCTTACGTGATTTTGATGATACCTACCACTTACTCCTTATCGCTAAAGAAGAGGATCGGATTAAATTCATTGAGGATGATTACCGCGTTTCAAGGACAAGAACTCTTCAGATTTTAAAAAGGATGGATAAAAGACGGACTAATCTTTATAGTTACTTCGGCAGAAAGGACTATGATGATACAAAGCTTTATGATCTCGTCTTAAACATGAGTTTGTTGAGCTTAGATCAGGCTGAGGAACTTATTTGTAAGCTGATAAATGGCTAACTGGAAAGATTTGCTACAGACATGAGAAGCTCAACCCCTTTTTCAGTAGAGATTCGGCTCATGTTCAACGTCAAGTGAAAAAAAAGCGAGTCATAAAATCCCGCTCCGCAAATTGATCGACGGAACCAACGCAGATTTCTATCTCTTTTTTCTATAAACTTCCGGACGCGATCCGGGCGTATTTTATAGTTTTCCGAAGCATATTTTTGTCGCCAATCTTTTGGTGCAACCAAACGAATATGATAGCAATTTTTCATATCTTTTAAGAAAAAGTATGCTGCTCGTCCAATAATCACAACATTGTTTTCTCTGGCTGTTTCCAAGATAAGTTTTCCCAAGCTTTTCTGATATTCTTCCTCTTCTACTACGCTTTTATCGTATCCCACAATTCGTTCAATATAAGATGTGCTGAAAGCCTTGGCGAAAGTGTTGGATATATGATATTCTCTACTCCTTTCAAAAGATTCCAATGTTCTTTCCGAGACATTCAGATCTTCGGCAATTTTTTGAAAAAGAGATTTGTCAACGTATTGATAGTCGAGTCTCCTTGCAAGTATCCGTCCCAGTTTCCTGCCGCCTGTAGCCATTTCTCTCGTGATGGTGATTACGGCCATAGATTTTCTCCTCTGTTATTAACCTGAAATTTTAAAGTTCTTCTAATCTATTAGAATTAATATAACTGTTATCTATGTCATCGTTATTCCCACACCGCATCAATTGGGGGATAAACTGTAGCGAGAATCCAGATTTTTTCAGCAAGATATGGTTTATGGATACTGGATCAAGTCCAGCATGGCAAGAGAACGCTGGGCTCTCACGTTTTAAATGGTTTAAGACAAACGGGCGTTGGTTTCAAACCCACCTTTGTTTGGCATGAGGAACGTCCACGTTAAAAAGGAGACCAACACCTGTATACATATTATCACATTTGATCCTATTAAATGCAATAGATTTTATCATTAAGATCGAAGTTGTCGGTGGGTGACGAATTTTGGCGCGCAAGAATCTTGGCTGTATATGAAATTAAAAGTGATATTTAAAAGTTGTGATAAATTTTAATGCGAACAGGTCAGAGAGACAATTTGCTACGCAAGCGGCGTTTCCCCTTAATCCCTACATATTGTATACGTCCTTTTAGGCTGGATCAGTAGATCTGTGCTCACTTTCGTGCCTACACCTTCAATTTCCGAAAATTAAAGATTCATAATCGAAATCATGAGGTATCTTGCCAGAACAGCAACCCAAGGCTACTTAACTCCGATTACATATATCGCATAAGTCCTCACTAAAGTCAAAAAGGGCAAACCTTTTCAAATGGATTTGCCCTTTTGAAAAAATGTTATCACACGATATTTTGGGGCATGATACGTGCGTTTTATAGCAGTAAACAAAACCTTGCATTGGATGACTTACACACTATATTCAGGTAACGAAACAAGGGTTGCCGAAATCGCCAATGCCTGTTGGAATGAATACGACAAAGCCGGCAACCCCATTTCAAAAAGAAGTATTAATCTAAAAATGACAGTTGTTATGCTAATCCGATCATTTTCAACGCCTCCTGAGCCTCAAAGTATGGAGCAATAGCATACCTAAAGCCGGGTATACCAAAATATGTTACATATCTATTTGTGACATATTCAACTCCCTCAGCTAATTTAGCTTTATCAAGCTCAAAGACCTCTATTCCTTGGATTCCTCCTTCCATCATACCGCGAATATAAGGCCCCTTCATAGTCATATAATCGGGTAAAGGTGGTAACTCCAAAAAGCGTTTTCCTACTTCATTTGCACTCTCTGGGGGAAATGAGATCGTACCTATAATAACCATAGTTCACCTCCTTTTTTCTCAGTGGAAAGGGATATGTCTGCCTTGAGAGTTGTAGCTTAATGCTCCTGATAGAACAGCAATGTTGTATCAGGAGCGGTGCAGGCATATTTTGAGGGGATTCTCCATGGTTATAACCTCCGAATGAAGTTAAACTATAGAATGAGCAAAATATTGGATAGGAAGAAAAAGATCGATATTAAAAAATAATATATTAAACCCTTAACAGTGTCAATGCTCGATATTAAAATATAATATTTTGATCTTAGGCGTTGCAGATTTCTTGCCAAACGTGCAACCCGATTTCCATTTTCACCGATTGCATATATCGTAAAACCCACTTAAAATCAAAAGGGCAAACCCTTTGAAGCGGATTCCCCTTATGATAAAGCGATATCGCAGCCTTTTTTAAGGCCACAACATCTCACCGGTCTTAAGCCAATTTGTTAGTTGGGTCTCCTTCTTCGACCATCTGCCTTAAAACCTCTCTTTCATGGTCAAGTGGCAATCGGCCTGTTAAGAAAGCATAGCATACCTGATTGTTGGCTTCGTTTTTGAATATTGCTTCAGCCTCTGCCCGCCCGGAGTCCTCGATTTTTGTAATTGTAACCGTGCAGGTGATCGTGTCGCCGAAGTAGACAGGATTAATGAATTTAAAGGTCATTCCTGTGGCGAGCCAACCCACTTGACCACCAAATTCACAAATCATCGATCCAACTATCAAGCCATGGCAGATGAGATCCTTGAATCCTTTGGCATCAACCCAACGGGAATCATAGTGGATCGGGTTGTAATCCCGAGTGATGTCACCGAAAGTCTCGGTTTCCTCCCGAGTGAATGTGCGTGAGTATGTAAACGAGTCATTCTCTTTCAGACCTTCTATGGCCCGCTGACGTATAAAATTGGACATAATCCCTCCTCCGGGGATAATCAGCATTCGTATCAGAACTCAATGAGTTGTCGGAAAAGTATCTTAAAAAATCAAAAAAGGCAAATCCGTAAAATTGATTTGCCCTTATTGAAAAGACGATATCACACGATTTGTTTAGGTATGAAACGTGTGTTAGGGCGTGGTCTATAACTTATAGCTCAATTGGTGTCTTCAGCTTTTATGTAATATTGAACACCACATTACTTATAAAATGCTAAAAGGGATATCGGTCATCCAGGTAACGGTTGATATTGTTATTAGGGACCCCAATTGCCGCCTGTGCCCACAAACGGTCCTACATCCAGTCTAAAAGGCCTGCTTGATAAACCAAACTCCATATAACATGTGTTACATCGAAATAAATATTCAAGGTCCTTTGTCCAAGGGCCATCAGGCCTAACCCAATTAAAGGGATTCGATCTTGGGGTTTTTTTCTGCAGGACACATACGGTTCCATCGGCTACATGTTTATTAACCATTTTCAGGACCCTTTTCAGGTCATGGGGTGTTCGGATAATTATATGGGTGTTTAGCTTTCGGCAACTTTTACATATATAATTCCTTCTCATCCACATGAAAACCCCCGTCACAAAAATTAGGCCAAAACTGAATACAGGTATTATGTCTTTCGGATCGACTAGTGGTGGGAAATCATCAAGGATTATTCTTTTTGGATTATGTCTCTGATAATGGATCCAAAGTGTATTATAAAATATATAGGATTGAAACGAATAAGCAGAACCATTTCTAACATAGACTTAAAGCCCAATTATCTTAGTAAAATAGTTTACTGTTGTCTATTTGTTACAAATACCTTCTTTTCTAGCCCAATCTAGGCCTTTGCAATATCCCAGTTCACAAGACTTTTGGAAATCAGAACAGGTGCGGTCATAATCCCCTTTATCATAATAGGCGATCCCTCGGTTGTTGTAGGAGGAAGCGTCTTGCGGGTTTATTTCCACAGCTTTAGTATAATTACCGATAGCACTGTCATAATCCCCTTTATCATAATAGGCGATCCCTCGTTTTTTGTATGCGTCAGCGTATTGCGGGTTTATTTCCACAGCTTTAGTAAAATCAGCGATAGCATTGTCATAATCACCTTTTTTTCCCCAAGTGAACCCTCGGTTGTAAAATGCGTCAGCGAATTGCGGGTTTATTTCCACAGCTTTAGTAAAATCAGCGATAGCATTGTCATAATCACCCTTTTTTCCCCAAGCGAGCCCTCGGTTATTGTAAGCGATAGCGTCTTGCGGGTTTACCTTTAAGGCTTTGGTATAATAAGTGATAGCATCTTCATAATTACCTCCTTGCATATAGGTGTTCGCTCGGGCGATGCGTTTCTCTGTGATTATTTCTTTTACGGGCCCCTGATATGTACAGCCGTGTAATAAAATAGCTGCAGCTGGTAAAAAATAAATAAAAACGGTAATTAGTCTTCTCATCTCAGCACCTTTTATATTATTGCATTCTAAATGAGTATAGTACAACAAAAATTGATTTACGTGGAAAAACGATCTTCAATAGATAGAAATTTATTCGGATTGCTGGCGTTATAGATTACTTACCATCACCACAGGTTCAACCAGCTAAATTTACAGTACATATATCCTATTTCTTACAAAATTGCAAAAAAGGCAAACTCCCCTCGGAAAGTTTGCCCTTATGATATACGAAAACACAAAGTGCTTAAAATTATTTCGTGCTTTTATCAATAACAGAAAGCACAGGTCTTGGATTGAAGATTTCAAAGCGAAATGGTAATAATTTTGGACTTCAAATTTTTAACGCCGAGCTGTTGCATTACCTCCACCCGATTTATGCCAATCCAATGTTCCACGATTTTTCTATTCTCACTCTGGTGTTGCATTAAGTCGGATCATTGCATCGAATATGGGCGGCCTTTGTTGGGTAAACTTGCCAATCCATTTGTCGTAAATTTCAAGTATCTTTTTTGATCGGTAAAGATCAGATATCACGCGATCTGCAACAAGACGAAAGTCTGCAT
>MAXL01000258.1 GCA_001751005.1 Desulfobacterales bacterium S5133MH16 | reverse complement strand
TTTTGGACACAGATGAACACAGATTATCAAGATTCTTAAATTGCAAAATAACAATATTATCTGTGTATATCTGCGAAAATCTGCGTCCTATTTAAATTACCTTAATTTCTGTAGCGCCTGTTCCGCAGCAATCGTAATGGGTTCAAGGCTCGGTTCAGAGGAACAGTCGGGATTTCCCGCACACATCAATGTGGTTAATTCCGAAATTGTTTTTTCACCCAGGATCAGAGCATTGACCGTATCAATCTCCTTAACCGGTGCGTCACTATCGCTGATAATCTGTCCGCCGATCAGCTTTTGAGTGTTTTTGTCAAACACAAGCTTGAGTGTCCAGGGTTTGACACCGGGTATCATACCGTGTTTGCTTCTGGAAATTACGACAATGCTGATCGTTTCAAATCCCTCCTTTTGTGCCTGCTTATCGGTCAATCCCGTGGCAGCGATATACTTGTCAAAGATTCTGACCGCAGAGTTGTTTAATATTCCCGGAAATTCAATGTCATACCCCGCCAATCTTTTGGCTGCAAGACGCCCTTGAATAACTGAAGGGCCGCGCAGTAGTGACGCTGCCGGTTTTTTGGTCACAAAATGAATTTTTTCAGCGCAATCTCCACCTGCAAGGATATCCGGGTTTGATGTTTCCAGATATTTATTCACCTTAATACCGAACGTTCCCAGTTCAAGATTCATATCTTTTGCCAGTTCCAGATTCGGCAGTGCGCCCACCGAAACCATGACCATATCCGCATCGAGTTTTTCGCCGGTTTCAAGTTCCACGCCTGCAACTCTCCCGTTTTGACCCAGAATCCTTGTTGCCCTGGACTCCATCTTCATATTGATGCCTTTTTCTACCATGCAGTCCTGTACCGTGATGGCCATGTCCGCATCAAGCATAAGGGCCAGAGGGGGGCCTAACGTCTTATACTTAACGACGGTTATATTGTAGTAATCCGGCTTGTTTTCTGAAAGCAATGCCGCCAGTTCAAGATTTATAAATCCTGTTCCTATGAAAACAAGATTTTTGGCCTTTTTCTCTTCCAAAAACTCTTTTATTCTTTCTGCATCCGGTACGCTCCTTAAAGTGAATACTCCCTCAAGGTCAACACCTTCAAATTCAGGTATCACCTGGCTTGCCCCGGTTCCCAGAATGATTTTGTCATAATTAATAGAGGCGCCGTCCGATAATTCGACGATCTTTTTTGCAGTGTCCACGTGAGTTACTTCTGTAATAATGTTCGTAATATCTGCATTTTCAAACATGGCATCCGGATTTGTGATAGAATCAACCGTGGCCAGACCGGCCACAACATGAGGTAAAGATCACCTAACGATAAAACGTTCTTCTTTTCTAATAATAGTTACATCCACATCCGGCATGAGCTTCTTCGCCAGCATTGCGGCAGGACCGCCAACACCGCCACAACCGATAACGACCAGTTTTTCACCTTTTTTCATGAATCCTCTCCTTTATTTTTACATTGAAAACCTGGTCCTTTGGGCCTCCGGCTCATAGAGCCTACGCCTAGGAGAGCCAGGTCAGAGATAGATGGCTCTGCCTTGGAGTTTTGTGTCTAAAATCACAAATTCCAGGCACCAAATTACAAATAAATCACAAATTCCAATATTCAACACGCGGCGCAAGTGCCTGCGCTGCGCGTGACCAAAACCTTCCAAGTCGAGACATTGTTTGGATTGCAGTGAAAATCATCACGATTTCTATATCAGAAACCCAAGGCAAAAAGCACACCCCCAACCAAAAGTCCGAAAACAAGATTGAAAACCTTGATCAGCACAGAATCTTTAAGACTGTATGAAAATAAGGGCAGCATACCGTGTCCGTCCTGTACAAATGATGTTGTGAAAAGCACGGAAAACGGCACAAGTTCTTGTGCATACATCATCACAAATATGAGATGGGGTCCGGATTCCGGAATGATGCCGATTAGCGCCCCGATCAGCAATACCCAGAGCATATGGTCATGGATAAAGGTGTTTAGGTTCCAGAAGGCCATACCCCAATGTACAAAAAGAAGGGCTCCAAATGTCCACAAGAAGATGCGAGAAAGGTGCTTTTTTATGATGTGGCCCCAGATATGGGACTCAAGATAGTGTTCAGGGCAAATCATAATTATGCACAATGTGCACAGTGAAAGAGATATAAAGGTAATGCGTTTCCAGTCCCATGTGGCTGAACCGAGAGTTCCTGTTGTGATCAAGATCAGGAATGAGGTCATAAGCACAAGTAGCAGGAATCTGTTAAAGGAAAGTGATTGAAAGTTTCCGATAAAATTTGTGGGTCTTAAGATGTCGCCGATCTTTTCCTGAATAGTCGTACCGGGCAGGCATTCTTCACAATACACATCAACGCATGATTCGCAAGTGGTAATCCCAAAAATAAGGACAATCCTATCACTTATCCAGGCAAAAGCTATTCCCAGCACAAATAGCAATCCGAAAAGGGCCAGAGCCGTACCCGGAAATTGTGCAAGCATTACAAATGCCTCGTCTCCGGATGTGGCGATCATTCCACCCACTATGGCGCCAAAAGAGATCATGCCGTGGACATAAAGGCTGACGTTCATAAACGCGCCCAGACAACCAGGGGTGGAACCCAGAAAAGACGCCAAGGTATATTGTCTCCAGGGGCCTCCTTTGATAATGTCTGACATGCGTCTCTTACTGGCCATATCAATAAAATCGACCAGAAGCATCATCACAAACACAAAAAAGCTGATCATTAAAGCGTGTTTAAAAATAGACGTAAGTTCCATGGGTTTGTGTTTATCACCGTTGACTGTTTTGTTTGAGTCGGCGAGTAGGCCAACCTTCCCCGGAAAAAGGTTCTATTCTCTGGTCATGGCCGTTCCGCACTTGGGACATTTCTGCTCATAACAGGGAGTTCCCAATTCATGGGTTGCTCGTTCATCGCAGTTGGGGCAGACGCAGAATCCACCCGGACCTGCCCCAAAACCACCTCCCCGGCCGCGACCCGCACCGCCTTGACCACGGCCCGAACCGCCTTGGCCGCGACCAGAACCTCGCTCCTGTCCTCTTCCTGTTCCAGCTCCCTGGCCTTTCGGCCCTGTTCCATCTCCTCTTGGCATTTTAGTTGCCTCCTTTTGGGTCTTAGCTTTTGATCCATCACTCACAACAATATGTCTGATTATCATCAAATATTTTTCTATTCAACCATTTAACCATATCCGGAGTAAGATATTTTCGTATCAAACTTGATGAACTCGTAAAAAGTCTGATTTAGACGGTTTCGTAAAAAGTTCAAATTCAAGGCGTGCAAATTTTGTAATCATGAGGCGTACTTATCGTACGTTGAATGATTGCGAAATGCAGCA
>MAXL01000257.1 GCA_001751005.1 Desulfobacterales bacterium S5133MH16 | reverse complement strand
TTCGTGTGGAATTATCAGCATTCACATAGCAAAATATGCCTTATATCTCAATATGTATATGACAGCATTGCTGGGCCATGACATAACATGCTATAATAATAGTTATAATTCGGGTATCATGAAAGATTAAGTCATGCGGGGGAAAAAATTCTAAACAGGTTGATAAATAGAAATGGAGTTACTTATAATGAAAATCAACGTTTTCGTAACGTTAATGTAACACTTAAATATCTAACTGTTGCAACTAACTTGATTTTTTAAGATTCAGCTAAAAATATTACCAACAACAAATGGTTAGAAACTTAATATAGGTAGTAGACCGTTTAGGTATAGGAAGAAAAATGCACAAATCAAAATCGCTATAACTGCTCCCCATCCTTCTTTTATTTTGTACCCGATAAAGATCATCGCCAATACAGAAAACATAACAAGAACTATTCGTGAAATGAACTCAAAAGAGAAAGCAGGTTCTGCCCCCATTCCTAAAAAGCTCATATATTCCAAAAACATAATTTGCCCCGGCGCTTTTTTTTTAACTATATGAAAATATTATACTCTATTTTTTAATCCATAGCTAATGTTTTATTTTATAATTTTAACCGCTTTTCTTGGTCTGTGCGTATACCGGGAGAGAACATCGCAAATTTCTTTATAAATCACCGGTTAAGGACTGGCCCCATTGTTAACCTTCAAGGTCCTGTTGGGGAAAAAATTTTACATCATAGGAATCGAAGGACTCGAAGTTTTTTTCCTTAAGTCGCTTTGGTCCTTGATATTCCCATCATTCAGTCTCATTAAAAATTTGGCCATCCTTCGGTCACCGAACCACCATGTCACACAGGTCACTGTAAGGTATATCACAATAGTTATAACCTGATCGAAAATGTCCGTTGCCTGTTTGCCAGTTAACTGTTGATTATGCGTTTCCATGATTTTCCAGGCGATATAAGTAATCCATGTCGTTAGGCCAACCAGGTACAGTGTGAGACTAGGGCGAATCATCCTCTTGATGAAATCGACAATACCAAAAAGAAAAGCTACAAATGCGGCAACAATTCTGCTGAATCTTCCACCCTTTAAGAGCATCTCGTGCACTTTATCCGAAAGAGCCTTTTCCTGAGCAGCTTTTATGCTTTCTTTAAACACATCGGCATCGGCTAATTCTATCTTGGCTTCAGTTTCAACTTCTGTAATTCGAATATTAGCCTCTGCCTCTGCCAGCATTATTTCCTTTTCCTTGTCCATTTTTTTTAATTCGATATCGGCCATTGCAATGTCGTGCTCGTTTTTGAGTTTTTGTGTTTTATAGCTCACTATCGAAGTGATTACGCTCCCCAAAAGCCCGCTAATACCTCCAAAGATGGTTTCAAACATCTTGGACCTCCTTTTTTCAAAATGCTTCGTGTATTATTAATTCGAAAGGTTCGAAATCCAAGAAAAGCATAAACGCCGAAACAGTCGGCCTGCTATACAGCACGGCCTTCTGGTTTACAAGAATTCCTCTGTACTTTCCTAAAAGGATACATCCCTGCACATGAGTTTTTAGACCTTTTGAAACGTTACCGGCGAGGTTCCCTGAATGTATCAGAATGTGTTTCCTGCCTTCAACATTACTAACATGGTATACTTTGTTATATTTGGGGGATATCCGAATGCTTACAGGATAGGTCCCCTCCGGGATACAGGAAATGTTTGGCTGATTGTCTTTCCACGGCAGCTCTAAAGTGAAGCAGCTGAAATTACCGACTGATAATATGCCCTCTGTGCCGTGATCACTCCTTTTTGTTCGGAAAATATTAACATACCTTTTCATCACCCTGCCTCTTTCCCTTTAAGACACACCAGCAATTTTAAATTTGAATTCCCGTTGGTTGCAGGGGGTGTCTAAATTGAAAGCTATATTTTATCTAATGGAAACGGAATCAAATCCTGCTTGTGTAGAATACCTAAAAACCTCAGCGCCGACGAATTTCTCCATCTTTTCCGCTAGTTTGTTTAACCAACCGCCGGTGTTGTACAGTGTGATCGGGTATATTCCGGCATCTATAGTACCTTTGACCTTCGGAGCATCCGGTGCCCCCCAGGGTATGGGCTGGTGGGTGTGGCCGAATATGATGTGCCGTGGTATGGGGATGTCATACCCGTACTGTATATTGAGATTGTCAATCTCTAAAAGGCTTGAGCTGTAAAAGTTCATGAATCGAGCCTGGACGTCCTTTTTGTGGATGAAATCCTCACTGTAACGAGTGTCTTCAATATTGCTGATGAATTCAAGGGCCATCGTTTTGATCTTGTTTGAGACGATATCCGTAAACCATTCGAGATGCTGTTTATACCAGGGGAAGCGGGTCAACTTGTCGATCTCATAATCCATTCGATCCAGATATTTTTTGACACGCCTGAGATCACCATCCTTGACCTGGCGCTGTACCTGGCGGACGATTTTGGTCAGGGGACCGGCCTGACCGACGCCGGAACAGGCAAGCTGGGATAGGGGGAAGTTGATTCCGACCATCTCCTTTAGATCTAAAGCGTTGCCGATTCTCAGGTCTTCTAAAGCCAGTTTCATGGCCCATTCACATGACAGAGCCCAGTAGGCCTCGAAATATTGCCCGTGGGTGATAAGTACCGTGCCGTGATCCGTGGCAAGGTATACATTCGGATAGCAAAAATTGAAAGAGGTTGGCGTTCCCGAGGGCTGACCATTTTTTGTGGAAACCGTGAGGTTATCCAGATAAAGGCCTGCGTACTTCGGGTCCTTTCCGTCTTGCTGCCTCACACCGGGCAGGGTAAATCCCTGATTCGGGCTGGTCTTGCGATCGTCAATAACTCCGGGGAGGGAAAGATGAAAGGGCCTGGGCGATTTTCCGATTTTGATCCGGTTGATAATATTAACTTCGTGCTCTACGATGTGCCAGAGGTCTGCATCATGGTTGCCGCAAACATAGATGATCTCTTTGGCGATTTTGTCTTGCTGAAGTTGAAGAAAAAAGATCTTGGCGAAGTCGTAGGCCTCCTCATAACTGGCGATGGAGAAGTCCAGAATGTCACCCAGCAGGATGAGGTAGTCGTTATTGGTTCCCGCGGCTTTTTTGAAATCCTTGTACCTGGAACCGATGACAATATTATTCGCATTGTCCCGGTGAACAAGCGTCCCCATAGGATCCCCGAAATGAGTATCAGAAATGATAGCAATACGCATAGTAATTGTTCTCCTTTCCTTTTTTGCAACGTAGTCAACAAGATACTAAAAGTTTAATACTAAAAGGTGTCAAATCCTGGATCGTGAATATGGATGTGCGTATTTACACGCTGTACATAAATAAAGTGCAATAGCAAGCTAAGATTGAAAAATGACATGTTCAAATCTATATGATTTCAATCAGTTATCAACATGATTCGGGGGAGCAATTAAAGTGTAAGTTAGCATGTCTGCGAAGAAGAGGAGATTCATCGGCTGATTTTTTTCTTATCGAATATACAAATAACAAAATAGAATTAATATAAAAAATGAATACGCTACAGTTAATCAAAAAATCATTAAGCAACACCTGTGCCAGAAGGAATTTTATTGTAAAGAAAGGAAATTTGACATGAGGTTTTTGATCCTGAAGTTCGTAAAACACCTTTATTTAAAAGGCGTTTCGAACGAACATGATAACATACACATATATTTTAAAACGCATGAATCGGAGATGGAGAAGTTTGATGAGGGGAGGGAATATAAAAAATGCACAGAAAAATGTGCACGCATGCACAATTTTCTGTGCACGCTTTAAGCGCATTGCACATTGATAGGCTTAATGGCTATTCCTGGAAAAGAACGCGAATTGCCAACCCATATTACTGACGCCGGCTAAGAACTCATAGCCGTGGGAATAGTGGATCTGAGTCGCAGTATGACAACGGCACTCGTTGTGATTATGCACCAAACCGCGGCCATGATGGTATGCCCGATGGCCGCCATTAAGGTACTGCCTGTGCAGTTGCCGTCGGGTGTGGTTGTGATTGGCCCGGCAGATATGGCGGCTGGCGCGATCCTGCATTTTGTTCAGACGCTGACGTTCGTGCCGGTTGAGATGACCGTCGGCCAATGCCCGGCCATAAGCGCGGTCGATATGCCGCTGTTCCTTTTTCAACCTGCGGGCCTCCGGGCCTGTGATTTTACCGCTACGGATTCCTTGGTGGATGCGACGGGTCTGTCGATTATCCCTGGTATTAAAACGATCAGCCGCCCAGGCCGCTGAACTCCAGATCAATGCCAGCATTGAGGTCAGAAAAATAACGATTATTATTTTAGTTTTCATATGGGCCTCCTTTCATTCTGTTTTTGACCCTTTATACGATATGGTCACAAAAGAGTTTACAAATATTTTCTTTATCTGTGATGCCTGACATGAGGGCAGGAGTGCATATGTCTATGATGCCAACTATTATTCCGGGAATACATGTGTCTGCGATGCCTATTGTTATTCCGGGAATACATCTGATTGCCGTGACGACCCCTTGGCTTGGCATAGCGGACCGAACATTGTCGCTCCCGATGGTAGGTTTTGCGATCCATGCGCAGATCGCCACCCTGGATTTTGCGGTTCCATCTCCTGTCGGGCCGGTGGTCTTGCCTGCCCACCCGCTGGTCATTTGGATTGCGTTTTCTATCCATCCGGTCGTTATTCCGATCACCTTGTCTGTCCATCCGGTCGGTTGGACGGTCCTGGGCCATGGCCGGGGAAAACATTACGGTTACCAATAAAACACATGCACCGGTAATTATCTTTTTCATAGTGATTTCCTCCTCGTAACTAAATTGGTTTTTTGCGCGATTTAATTACTCAGACGCATGAAAACCTATTTGGTTTACAAAGAGGTGAAAATGTTGTTCTAAGAAATGGGAGTTGAAGTGGTGGGAGACCGTCAATTATGGGTATCGGTACTTTAAAGATAGACATTTAAAATCATTACAAGGATAGAATTTTCAAGTCTAACGGTAATTGATATCGTTTCAGGAAAATTTCTTAAAAATGCTGATAGAACAGTGTTTTTAAGCCACCATTAGCTGATAAACTAGAAGTTCAGCCGGGGAACACGGTGCTATTCAGCTTGGGATTAAAGAAAAATCAGATTCAATTTAGTGTTATTTCGTGGCCGTTTTTCCCGGTAAAGACAAGTTTTCGGAATCGCTTATTGACCCTGCCAAGTTTTTTTTGCAACACATCTCTACCA
>MAXL01000256.1 GCA_001751005.1 Desulfobacterales bacterium S5133MH16 | reverse complement strand
TTTTGGACACAGATGAACACAGATTATCAAGATTCTTAAATTGCAAAATAACAATATTATCTGTGTATATCTGCGAAAATCTGCGTCCTATTTAAATTGATTTTTACTGAAAAAACTCGTAGATAACGGCTAAATGATAGAGATAAAACCACAAAAAATAAATAATTGTGAAATTGCCGTCCCGGGTTCAAAGAGCTATACTCACCGGATCCTCATTGCCGCAGCCCTGTCAGACGGTATTTGCACTATTCATAATGGGCTCAAAAGCGAAGATACACTCCTTACCCTGAGCGCTTTACAGCAGATGGGTATACTTATTGATGTAACGGATGACAGATTTGTGGTGCATGGCACAAAAGGAGCCTTTAAGCCCTGTATGGATCCGATCTATCTTGGAAATTCCGGGACTTCAATGCGTCTTTTAACGGCGGTAACGTCTTTGGGAAAAGGGGGCTATACGCTTACCGGAACACAGCGCATGGGAGAACGTCCCATCCAGGATCTGCTGGACGGCTTGAGTCAGATTGGGGTGAAGGCTCGTTCTGTAAATGACAATGGATGTCCCCCTATTGAGATAAAAGGGGACAATGTTCCCGGGGGCAGTGTTGATCTGAAGTGCGGCGTGAGCAGCCAGTTTCTATCTGCACTGCTTCTCATTGCACCTTGCACCAAAAAAGGAATTGAAATAAATGTCACCGAGGGGCCGGTATCAAGGCCCTATGTGGATATGACTGTGGATGTCATGGAAGAATTCGGGGTTGAGGTTCATCGTGACGGTTACGACCGCTTCAGGATCCCCGGGGGACAGACATACCAGGCCGGATCATATGTTGTGGAACCCGATTGCTCCCAGGCAGGATATTTCTGGGCGGCCGCCGCAATATCCGGTGCAAAAATTAAGGTTAAGGGAACGACAATAAATACGCGACAAGGCGATGTTCGTTTTGCGGAAGTTTTTGAAAAAATGGGGTGTAAAATTATATATGAAAAGGACGGTATTGCCGTATCCGGCAGACCCCTTTCGGCCATAACGGCGGATATGGCCGATATGCCGGACATGGTTCCCACCCTGGCCGTGGTTGCATCATTTGCAAAAGGAACCACTGTGATTAAAAATGTGGCGCACCTCAAAGCAAAGGAGAGCGATCGTTTGGGTTCCGTGGTTCAAGAACTATCCAAAATAGGAATCAAAGCAAGCTGCAGCCACACCGGCATGATGATCACGGGTGGCACGCCACACGGTTCTGAGATTGACACCTACGGGGATCATCGCATGGCCATGAGTTTTGCGCTTGTGGGCCTAAAAGTCCCGGGGATTATTATCAGAGATGAAACGTGTGTTGAAAAGTCGTTTCCGAATTTCTGGGATGTGTTTCAAGGGCTGTATCAGTGAATAGTTGAATATTTTCGATTGAATATTGAATAGTTAAGGAATTCTTACAATTAGCAATTAAATGGGGAAGCAAAAATGCCGGGGAACACATTCGGAGCATTGTTAAAAATAACCACGTGGGGTGAGTCCCACGGAAAAGGGCTTGGCGTTGTCATCGACGGTTGTCCGCCAAGGATACCCCTTGATGAGCGCATGATCCAATCCATGTTGAACCGCAGGCGACCGGGGAAATCAGCGGCAAGCACGACGAGAAAGGAGCCGGATCAGGCGATGATTATGTCCGGTGTTATTGATAATATGACAACCGGTACGCCTATTATGATCATGGTGTGCAACAAAGACGCAGATTCCAAGGCGTATGAGCCGTATGCAAATCTTTTTCGACCGGGGCATGGGGATATAACTTACATGGCCAAATACGGCATACGGGATTGGCGCGGGGGCGGGCGGGCATCTGCACGGGAAACCGTGGCCAGAGTGGCGGCCGGTGCTGTGGCAAAGGCAATTCTTGATAGAGAAAACATTGAGGTTTTTGCATATACAATGCATCTCGGTGGTATACGGGCAAAAAAGTGTGATCTGGATGTGATTGATAAAAACATGTTTTATTGTCCGGATATGGAAGCCGCTGAAAAGATGGAAGAACGTGTTTTGCAGGTAAAAAAAATGGGAGATTCAATCGGCGGTATCGTGGAGATTCTGGCAAGAGGAGTTCCACCCGGATTAGGAGATCCGGTATTTGATAAAATCGATGCAGATCTGGCAAAAGCGCTTATGAGTATCGGTGCGGTCAAGGGGGTTGAGATCGGCTCTGGATTTGAAGCTGCGGCCAAGCTTGGTTCTGAAAACAATGATCCAATAACTCCTCAGGGCTTTTCCAGCAACAACGCCGGCGGTATTTTAGCCGGAATATCTAACGGAGATGATATCGTGATTCGAGTTGCCGTAAAACCGATTCCCTCCATCTTAATCGAGCAAAAAACAATCGACCGGTCAAGCAAGCCGGCCACAATTTCAACCAGAGGACGTCATGATATTTCGGCCATACCCCGCATCAATGTGGTCTGCGAGGCCATGGTCGGTCTTGTTCTTGCGGATCATCTATTAAGGCAACGTGCAATTCAATAGACCGGATATTGCTGAATACCGCAGGTCCGGTTTAGGTCCAGGGTAAACGCATTTGAATCCCAATACAGGGAGAACGCTCCACGACAGCGTATATCTCTTTACAACCGCCTGAAACTTGTGCTTAAGCACCCGTAAGCCCGAGCCGCGCCAGAGTTATTAAGAACAATTCGTCGCTAAATTATCCCATTGATTTTTTAAGTCATAAT
>MAXL01000255.1 GCA_001751005.1 Desulfobacterales bacterium S5133MH16 | reverse complement strand
ATGTCAAGACATCGATAACCCGAATTGAAAACAGGTCCAAAGAAAAAAGCCGGTGGAACTTCATCTGAAAAGAACGGATTGAAAAAAACCGCAAAATCATATATTGTCAAAACACGCAAAAAAAGCCGGATCTGAGATACGGAATGGATATCTGAAAAACAATCTGGACTTGATATTTACAGGTCGAATTTGATGTCAATTTAGCGGATTTCACCTCATAGTATCCTTTACCAGAGCATAATTTTCCAATACACTACATCTTGTATTTGATAGCCGTAGCTATTTATAATGGTAGAATTACTTTTACGAGCTACCCTTGGCTTCGACCTCATCTGGTCGTTGGTTACGGCAAGCAATATTGTCTCTGAATTGATATGAATATTTAAGACTACCTTTAGTATCTTGAAATTTTGGCAAATTCATATATCGTGCAAGAAAGCATCAGTTCCAAACAAATATAATGCTCTGATCCTTTTTCATTCATTCAAATATAGAGGCAACGAACATGCCGACAACGAAGGGTGGGTTTCTCAGAATCGGAACTGGAGTGTTTTTATCAACTGGTTGTTGATTTCTGATGCAATACACCAATCTTGTCAAAGTCGATATCTGTACTATGTTGTGAGATCTACAAAATAACCGCTGACCATTTTTATTCTTTCTGAGAGGCGTTTATAAATGAATTGGCCTAGTGATCCTGGGAAAGCATTCTGAAAAAGGGAAAAATGATGTCTTTAGTAAATGCAACCAACATAGAAAAAACTTACCAGATCGGTGAAATTTCGGTGAACGCCATTCGCGGTGTGAATTTCACCATTGAACCGGCATCCTTTGTTTCATTTGTCGGACCCTCCGGCAGCGGTAAAAGCACGCTGCTCAACATGATCGGCTGCCTTGATCCACCGACAGCGGGCTCCTTAAAGGTTGTTGGCCAGGATATTGCCCGCATGGATCGTGAGCAGGCTGCGCATTTCAGAGGCGAACACATCGGTTTTGTGTTCCAGGACTTTAACCTGATTCCAGTGTTGACGGTTTTTGAAAACGTGGAATATCCGCTACTTATGGTGCAAAATTGGCCCGCTAAAGAGCGACAAAAACGGGTAAACAATCTACTTGACGCTGTTGGCATGGGAGATCAGGGTGACAAATATCCAAGCCAGATTTCGGGTGGTCAGAAGCAGCGGGTAGCGGTTGCCCGGGCCTTGGTGACCAATGCCAAAATGGTGTTGGCGGATGAGCCAACTGCAAACCTTGATGGGGAAACGGCGAACCGAATTATCAATCTGATGAAAAAGATGCGCGATGAATTTGACACAACCTTCATTTTTTCCACTCATGACCCCAAGGTGATGCAAAGCGCAGAAATAATTTTTACCCTTGAAGACGGTAAGCTTTTGCAAAGGCAAAACGATAATGGAGGGACAAATGCTTAATGTTATTAAAATTGCTGCCCGAAACCTTCGTCGGTATCAGCGGCGGACAATACTGACATCAGCGCTGATCACTCTGGGTGTGGTGGCGGTACTGCTTTTTATTTCGATAACAGGATCTTTCAAGAGTATGATGGTTGGCCAGATAACGGACTCTATGATTGGCCATTTACAGATCCATCGCAAAGGTTATCTGGCCTCCATTGACAATTTGCCGCTTAATCGTAATTTGGATCAGAAACAGGTGGCAAAGGTAAAAGAGGTTTTAAGCGGTGTGGATGCGGTTGAATCCTTTTCCATGCGTATCAAGCTTGGGGCCATGTTCAGCAATTTTACTGAAACCACCAACATCAGGCTCAATGCGGTCATTCCCGAACAGGAGGTCAAGACCGTTCCTTTGCTTTCCGATCGAATCATTGAAGGACAAAAGAAAGATGTTCTGCTGCAAAAGGGCGAAATCCTCATTCCCGAACTGATTGCCAAAGGCATGAAAGTAAAGATGGAGGACAGTGTTGTACTGGTAGCCAATAACAAGGACGGATCGGTCAACGGAAAAACTTTCGTGGTAAGCGGTGTTCTTGAAGGTATCTCCGGCCCCGGAGGCCGGGATGGAGTGATTCACCTGGATGATGCCAAAGAGTTGCTGCGCATCAATGGTGTTGAAATCAGTGAGATAGCGGTCCGCCTGAAAAACATGGCCGATCTCCCCCGGGTTTTTTCCAGGCTCAAGAACGAGCTTATCTCCGTCACAAACAAAGAAGGCAATCCGGTATTTGAAGTGCACACCTGGGAGGGTCTGTCACCATTTTACAATATCGCCCGAATGATTGATCTTATGACGTTTTTTATTAAAATCATGCTTGTAGCCATCGTACTGGTAAGCATCATGAATGTGATGATTATGGCCGTGTACGAGCGGATCAACGAAATCGGCACCATTGCCGCCATTGGCACGTTGCCGGGCAAAATTATGGCCCTGTTCGTAACCGAAGGCTTTTTGCTCGGCGTGCTTGGAACAGCCGTCGGAACAGTTATCAGCCTGATCAGCATCGCCGCCATTAACGCCGCCAAATTAACCTTTGACTTCGGACGTCAATCCAACCTGGTGTTGGCCCCGACCATCGGAGCGGGGGATGTCATTACCATTGTGTTGATTGTTATCGGCATCGCCGTAGCCGCCAGCCTGCAGCCAGCCTTTAAGGCTGCAAGAATGGACCCGATAACTGCCCTGCGGCATGTATAAAAGGAGGACTACTTCATGATCTGGAGAGAAAAATGAAAAAAATTATTATAATAATTGGTTTGGCCCTGTTCCTTTGCACCGTTGTTTTTGCCCAACCCCAACAGGCACAAATAATTGCCGTGGCAACGCTTGAAAAAACAGAAAACAGTCAAATAAGCGATAAAGCAGCACATGCTCCGTATTATTTGATCTTTGACAAGGGTGGAAATCTCCTGGAGGTTATTTCTAATCCGTTTCGTGATGCTGTGAGGGGCGCCGGGCCAAAAGTTGCAGATCTTCTTGCCTCAAAAAATATTAGCGTAGTGGTTGCAGGTGATTTTGGCCATAAAATGAAATCCGCTTTGAATGAAAAGGGAATAGATCATCATGAGGCGTCAGGTATTGTAAAAAAGGTTGTTGAAGACCTTATTAAATGAAACTAATATGAGGTAAATTATGATAAAATATATTACAGGAAGTATACTGGTTTTTT
>MAXL01000254.1 GCA_001751005.1 Desulfobacterales bacterium S5133MH16 | reverse complement strand
TTTTAAACACGATCCGTAAAGCCGACCTGAATATAACCACAGCCGAATGGATTGGGCTTTCGTCTCGAACAGAACCTCCGGTAGCGCGTACAAAGGCTGTTCTGGCGAGCACCGATCCGGTGGCTTTGGATTTTCATGCAACCAAATATCTGCTTTATCCAAACTCAAAAATTCCGGTTCATAATCCTGATGATACACGGAGCCCGCTGTATCAGTATTTGGTAAAATGTGGGGAAAAGGGTGGCGGAATTTTTAATGAGAAACATGTTGCCGTGAAATCGTATGATTTTAAATCCAAAGGGTTTCAAGGTGATGATGAGCTTGTGGTGATCGGTGAGAAAACCTGGGGGCGTGATCTCAAGATCTTGATGAAGTATTTCGTGTTGAGATATTATAGAAGTTGATGGAGGAATTAAATTCAAAGGCATCATCCTTCCTTCAATTTAAATAAAAATTTGCATTTTTCAAAGGTCTCGAATAAAAAAGATGGTTAATTGTGTAATTTATTGCACAAATAATAGGAAATTAATTACACAATTTTGGGTTTTTCTTGGATATTTTCCAGGCAACCTAAAAGTATATTATAAGTTGTATTAATGGGTTAGATTCATAATGTATATTTGGTATGGTAATTGAATACATATGCATATTCGACCCATAACTTTGAATTTTGCTTAACATGACCTTGGTTATTAAGTTTTAATCTTTTGTTACTTGGAATTTTTCGGGCTATGCAATAATCAGGTAAAAAATATCAGTAACTATGCAGACTAAAAAGATTCATCCAAAAAGTGAAGACAAAACGGCAAAGGTGAGCATTAGAGAAGAAGGTTTGGAGCCGTCGCCATTTTATAAAGAGACGGATACGCCGTCAAAACAAAGCATGAAAAATAGATTTTTTTCATATAAATTCGGCTTGGTTATTCATGATTTAATAATAGTTCTCCTTGTTTTTGGATTAGGTGGACGGATAACTAATTTCAACTTTAATATGAAGGGAGATATAAGCCAAGCTGTTATTCTTTTTATTCTGTCTCTGGTTGTTATATTGTTTTTTCCCACCTTCAATCTTTATAACTATCATCTCATATTTTTGAAGAGAAAACACATGGCAAGTTTAGTTAAATCCTTTGGTTGGAGTCTTTTAACTTTAGGAATTATAACTGCTATTTTCATGTTGCCTCAATTCTTTTTGAATTATTATTTAGTTGCCGCAATATTCCTGATTGCTGCAGGGATGATGCTTTTGAGCAGATTCTTCTGGCACCAGTTGTTATATATTATCAAGTCCATAGGAATCAGTTTTTTGATTGTTGGAATAATCGGACTGATAAGACCTGATGAAAACCCTATTTATATAATAAATTGGTGGATAATCCCTGCTGGTTTTTTGTTGACCGGCATGATGTTGACGGCTAGCAGATATTTTGTAGTACATGTGGTTTGCAATATCTGGATGCGTCGTAATTTCAGGCGACAAGTAGCTATCGTCGGGTCTGATGAAGAAGCTAAAAACATTATAATTCATATCGTTAATCACAATGCTCCCTATTGGGTTGCCGGCATTGTTGGGGAATCCGGTCTGGACATTTCTTTTCCCAAACACAGACTGGGTGCGCTAAAAGAATTGCCGGACATTGTGGAGCAGAATAAAATTGAGGAAATAATTGTTACTGATGAGAATATGGATAAAGTAACTCTCATTTCTCTGCTGGATTATTGCACTAACAAGGGGCTTACCGTATGGTTTCCACAAAAATTAATGCCAATTATTGGTATGAAATTGAATATAGACAATTTTTGCGATCTTCAAATGATCCGGCTTTGCTCACAGAAAAACACCTGGTTATTTAATAAATTAAAGCATGGGCTTGATGCACTGATGGCACTGCCGATATTTGTACTGCTATCTCCTCTTTTTTTATTAATAAGTGTTGCAATAAAACTGAATTCCAAAGGACCGGTTTTTTACCGAGCCGAGGCAGTGGGTAAGAATGGCAGAATCTTTACCATGTATAAATTTCGCTCCATGAGGTTAAATAATGGATTAGATATTCATAAAAATTACGTAACCAAACTTATCAAAGGCGAGATTTCCAATGAAAACAGTAAGGATCAACCTTTAAAGATAACTGACGACCCGAGGATCACTTCCGTGGGAAAATTATTAAGAAAATTAAGCCTTGATGAATTGCCTCAGCTTATCAATGTGTTAAAAGGTGAAATGAGTTTGGTAGGCCCCAGACCCTGCCTCCCGTATGAGTATGAGATCTACAAGAACTGGCATAAAAAACGATCGAGCGTTCGCCCGGGGATTACCGGTTTGTGGCAAGTGGCAGGGAGAAGTGCGGTGGTGTTTGAAGATATGATTTTGCTTGACCTGTACTACATATATAACCAGGGTCTTTCCCTGGATTTTAGTATATTGTACGAAACCATTTTTGCAGTGCTTGGGAAGCGAGGGGCGCATTAATTTCTTAGCTGAGAGTGATTATAGATAAGAATTTTCAAGAATTTATGACAAAAATAGGCTTAACGGGCATGCATGGAAAGGCGGGGAAAATTTTCCCGCCTTTTTTATGGCCAACTTATTTTTACCCTGTCCGCCCGCCTTTTTTCTTTGTCAAAATCAAAACAGGGGCTAAAGTTTCGCACCCCTAAAAACGCGTTCGGGTATAATTTTTCAATTTAGTTTAAATTTTAGGGTGACATCTACCGATTGATATGCTATGGAGTCTAAAAATTGAAAGGAAACCCATGATGCCAGCTTCCATTTTCAGGATTTTCAAAGCATGTCGAGCGATCGGCGCTGCCGCGGCGGCTGCCGGGCAGCCTGTGGTCCTGAAGAGGAGCGAATAGCCGGATTCCTCAAAAACCAAATCAGGGCTGCAGGCATTCAAGCCTCAGCCCTTTTAAAATTTAGGGCGCAAATTTTTGCCGCCCTTTTTATTTGCGGACTGTTATTATCACGAATTTTTATAAGGAGGATTATATACCATGCGAACCGGTCTTGTCCATATCGGAGCAGGAGAACTGACATACGAAATTCGCAACATCATCAGCGTGGCCGACAAGCTTCAGGAACTGGGAGTGCCGGTATACCTGGAAAATATTGGCGATCCTGTTGCCAAAGGTGAAAAAATCCCTGTTTGGATGAAAGAAATCGTTGCCGAACTGGTCAAGGAGGACGACTGCTACGGCTACTGCCCGACCCAGGGGCTTCTGGAAACCCGAGAGTTTCTGGTGTCCCTGAACAACAGCAACGGCCACTGCCGCATTACACCGGATGATATCATCTTTTTTAACGGCCTTGGGGATGCCATTACCAAAACCTACGGGTTTTTGCGTCGCACCGCCCGAATAATTACGCCGTCACCCACCTATACGACCCACTCTTCTTCCGAAGCGGCCCATGCGGGTTTGCCTCCGGTTTGTTATCCCCTGGATCCCTGCAATCACTGGTTTCCGGACATAGAGGAACTGCGCCGCCGCGTAAAATATAATCCGGCGGTGGGGGGCATTTTGTTAATCAATCCCGACAACCCCACAGGCGTGGTGTATTCCGTAGATATGCTCAAAGAGATTGTTGAGATTGCAAGAGAATTTGACCTCTTTATTATTGCCGACGAAGTCTACCAGAACCTGGTATTTAACAATCAAAAAACCGAGTCGCTCGGCGCGGTCATCGGTGATGTCCCCGGAATTTCCATGAAAGGGATTTCAAAAGAACTCCCCTGGCCCGGGTCCCGCTGCGGCTGGGTTGAGGTTTATAATGTCAATAAGGACCCGGAGTTTAAATCCTACATCAAGAGCATTCTCAACGCCAAGATGGTGGAAGTCTGCTCCACCACCCTGCCTCAAAAGGCTCTGCCCCTGATTTTACGGCACCCCCGGTATCCTGCGTATCTGGAACAGCGTCGACGGCGATATGAGCGATTCTCACAAATTGCTTATGAACGCCTCAGCCATATCCCAGGTGTTGTTGTCAACCCTACTAATGGTGCGTTTTATATGAGTGTGGTCTTTGAAGACGGTGTGCTGAACCACCGGCAGACCCTTCCCATTTCCAACGGTGCCGTGGGGGAACTGGTTGAAAAGCTTATCAGCGATACGAATATTCAACCGGACAAACGATTTGTCTACTATCTGTTGGCCGCCACGGGAATCTGTGTGGTCCCTTTGACGTCTTTTAATACCACTATGCACGGCTTTCGTCTTACACTGTTAGAGCCGGATGAAAAAATGTTCTGCAAGATGCTTGACGGACTAAAACAAGGGATTGAGCAGTATATTGCCTAAATCTTGTAAGCGCCGGTTTTAGGTATTATTGGGGGCAATCCACCCCCCGCCGAGAACCTCATCATTTCGATAAAATACAGCGCATTGGCCGGGGGTTATGGCCGATTGCGGTTTTTCAAACCGAACCACTGCGGTCTTCTCGTTAACCGAAAATAGTTTGGATGCTGCTGCGTTGTGACGGTACCGGACACGGGTGTGGACGTTAATGGGGGAGTTTGGTTTTTGATTTACCCAGTTAATGTTGTTAACCCTGCATTCAAAAGAGAGTAGATCTTTTTTAAAACCAACCGTCAGAAGGTTCTGTCCTGGGTCCATACTTACAACGTAATAGGGTTCGGAACACGGACGGTTAATCCCCCGCCGCTGTCCAATGGTAAAAAGATGCAGCCCCCTGTGATGTCCCAGCAGGTTGCCATTAACATCCACTATCCGACCGGGCTTGGGTTCAAATCCCTCTTGAAGCGCAAGAAATTCCCCGTAATTTTTGTTTCTGATAAAGCATACATCCTGGCTTTCTCCCTTTTTAACAGGCTCAAGACCATTTTTTTGTGCAAGTTTAATAACCTCGGATTTTGTCATACTTCCGAGAGGAAATAAGGTGCGTGCCAGCTGTTTTTGGCTCATGAGGGCTAAAAAATAAGACTGTTCCTTTTTAGGGTCCACGCCTTTTATGAGATGAAATCTTCCCCGATTGTCTCTCGTTATCCCGGCATAATGACCCGTGGCAATCTTGGATGCGCCCAGCTTATGGGAAAAGTCCAAAACCGTTCCGAATTTAATTGTGGAATTGCAAACCATGCATGGATTGGGGGTTTGGCCGGCCTGGTAGGTTTGTGTAAAATAATCGACCACTTTATGTTTAAAATCAATACGGCAGTCTAATGGTTTGACTTCGATCCCCAGCCGATCCGCAAGATGAGAAATGATATGAAACGCATCCTTTTTTACAGGTGTCGATGGTGATGGATCCGTGTTTGGAAAGAGTTTGTTTTTATCGCCGTCATGGGTTTCGGTTTCATATCCGGTAATAAAGTGAATTCCGATGAGATTGTGCCCTTGTTGCTTTAACAGATAGGCGGCTACCAGTGAATCTATACCGCCGCTTAAGGCAATGGCTGTTAATTGCTTCATTCAAAAAAAAGCTTTATTTGTTGGGCGGGTTTCCATGGCCCGGGTTGGGCAGGCAGGCACACAGAGTTCACATACGCTGCATTTTTTTTGGTCGAATTCGACTATCATTTCAGGCCGTTGAATGCAGAGTGCTCCGGTCGGACAAACAGCGGTACATGCGCCGCAGTGTGTGCATTTTTTTTTGATTCGCTTTATTTCCTGAGATGCATTTTCAACCTGTACTCCCTGATTTTTGAGATATTGTACGCCGTCCTTGAAATTTTTTCTGGTTCCGGTTAATTCCAGAACCATAACACCCTCTTTCCTGGGGAGTACGGCGGCGTTGAGGATATTGAAAGTAAGGTCATAATCTTTCACAAGATAACAGACAATCGGCTTTTCCACCTCGGTTGCGGGAAAACGAAGAATCAGTATTTTGGAATACACGGCAGCCCTCCAGAGTTACTTTATTTGTATTTAAAAAAATATTAATCTAAATATAATTGCCTAACATGTCAACTGCAACATGAAATTCGAACAGGGCAAACGCATTTGAATCCCCATACAGGGAGAACGCTCCACGACGGCGTGTATCTCTTTCCAACCGACTGAA
>MAXL01000253.1 GCA_001751005.1 Desulfobacterales bacterium S5133MH16 | reverse complement strand
CGCCCCCTTTTCAACCAGCATTTCGGTCAGGTATGAGCCGATGAAGCCGTCGGCGCCGGTGACCAGAATGGTTTTATTTACGATATTCATGGGATGCGTCTGCGTCGTTGGGTTGGTGTTAACTATATTGTACGCTATCGGTCGCGGCCTCGAATTTTTGCAGTTTAGTTTTAAACTGGAGGTATGCTTCCTTGGCTGCCTCCAGTTGCCCGGCCGCCATATAGCAATCGCCGATCTTCTTGACTAGATTACTGTTTTCAGGTTGTATCGTGAAGCAGCGTTCATAGGCCAATATGGCATCTTCATTTTGCCCATTGGCCTGCAGGCTGTCGCCGATGATCTCCCAATAGCCGGCAAATTCACTATCTATGGCTATGGCCCCATTAAGTGCCTCAATGGCGCCATTGAAATCTCCAGTATTAAAAAGAGTATCAATGAGGGAACGGTTAAGGTCATAGTTTTCTGGATAAAATTCAAGTCCTTTTTGGAAATCTGCTACGGCTTCAGGATAACTCTTTTCTTTAACAAGGAGTCTTCCATGATTAAGATAAATTTCGCTGACAAGTTCGAGGTTGAGGTTCGAGGTTACATCTTTCTGTTCTACGAGAAAATCGTACCAGGAATTGATGCTTTGAGCCGCATCCTGATTATTGCCGATATCCAGGCTGGATTGACTTAGCTTTATATCCTTTTTGATGATTTTTTCCAGTTCGTATAGAAGATGACTGTGGTTCGGTGCAAATCTGAGCCCCTTTTTAACCATGTATGTAACGCTTGGCCGGCGATTCGCTTGTGTCTTGAAATATTCGGCAAAAGCCAGGAACTCATCTCCAAGTTTCTTGTGAAAGTTCTTTGCGTCTTGCGAAAGCTCAGAATCAATTGTTACAGCTTTTCTGAAACACTCTGCCGACTCTTCAAACTCTGAATGCAGGGCCTCTATACAGCCCATGGAAAAAAATATTTCACCGCATTGCGGCATTGTTTTTTGCAATTTTTCCAATATCGGCCGGGCCAGTGAATAATTTCCCTCCTCCATATATAGGCGGGCAAGCTTGAGGCGGTTTTGGTCCTTGTTTTCTCCTCTGTTTATTTTACTGAAAAAAGAATTTTCTTGCTGGTGAAAAGACAAAATCCTGTTTAAATTTTCGGCAAGCAGATTGAGAGTCTCTTTGCGCACCTTATTGATGTTGATAAGGCGTATCAGGTTTTGTTTCAGCCACTCGGAGTACTTTGCCGGGTCATTTTCCAAGGTAGCAATGGCTTGCCGATCCCGTTCACTTTTCTGGAGTCCGTCCATGGTAATTTCTTCAAGGACTCTCCATATTCCCGAGTTATCCAATTTTTTGTGGAGCAGGTCTATCTCTTTGATTTTCTGTTGAATTTTTGAAGGGAGCATGTTGAAAGATTGTACATGTCTCCCATTCTTTGCAGATTTTTTAAGCTCGTGTTGCACAGATTTACAAAGTTTGTCTGCTTCGGCAATGCTTTTTTGAAGTTTTTTGGTTTTTTTAAGGGTGTTGCCGAATTCGTTAAGTAATCTGTGCGGATCAATTTCTTTGGCTGATTTTATCTGTTTTTGAATTCGTATTCCGGCGGCGGTTTCTTTTATGCAGTACGTATCCAGCGTCTCCTGGAGAGAAAGTGGTGTTGTCCCTTCAATATGAGCGCCTCCTTCCGTGGCATTGATGTATTTTTTATTCGATTGAGCAATGGCTGATTCAAAGAATTTTTTCATGCTCAAAAAAGATCGATTTGTCCGGAGAGTCGTTCCGTCAATCCCCTTTACAAGTTGCCCTTCGGTGTTGTCGGGCTGCAAGGTATCCGTGGGAGCGCTGCCTTGAAGCACAGTGCCTTTGGCATGGCTTGCGGTTTGGGGGGGGTAAGCCAGATCCTGGCCAACGAAAATAATGGGATCGCAGCCGAGGATGTCCGTGGCAATGAGGTTGAGATGGGCAACGGTGCTTGCTCCTCCAGTGAATATTTTACCTCCGATTAAAGAGTTGAGCCATGCCTCCATGGGTTTTACGGTAAATGTCCAGAAAATCTGTTGAGCAGGAAAATTTTGTGGGGTTTTAGGGTTTACCCATGATGAACAGATGAGAGATGCGTTTTTTACCTCTGGTATCACATCGGCAAATTTTTCATAGGTAAGATTGTTCGGGTCGATTGAGGTAATAAAATGCGGAAAGACCCCGTTGTCAAGAAGTGCGGGAAGAACCGTATCAACCGCCAGAATGACCGCTTTATCCCGGGCCTGTTTCAAGAGGTGAATGTTCTTGTCAAGTGAAGGGCCTCCTGCCACAAGTATGGCGGGAACGTCTGCAAATTCATTGCGCAACTGTTCGAGAAGAAGATGATGATGAATGGTGGTGATGTGTTTGAACCGATTGTTGAAAAACTCCCTGCCTAATATCCTGGTGGTTGTCCCTCCTACATTAAGGGAATTGAGATGGGCAAACACCTGTTCTTTCAGGGCCTGATATCCTGAGGGATTAAAGTCAAAGGATGGAAGATGATGAAAGACGTTGGATCCCTCGAGTTGCAGTGTGCGGGAGGCTGGAGACAAGACCTCGCTGACACTGATTTCATTGCCGATCCCCAGGATGAGCTTCCGGTTGCTGAGAAGTGTGGACAGATCAATGTGTTTCAGGGCCTGTAAGAAGATTCCCGGTTCAAGTTCAAAAACGGCAAGGTGTTGAAGCAAAGGTCTTTTCTCTAAAATGCCCAGTGGTGCATATCCAAGCCCCATGCCTAACATGGCGACAAACCCGGTATGATTTGTGGGAACATTTGCCAGGAAATCGTCTGCTTCACTTTCAGGGTCGGATTTTTTATGCAGGGAGACCTCTTTTCCTTCCTTGTTGGTTACGGTAAGGTTAAGACTGCCGTTTTGCGCCGGATAGAGAATGCCGACTGCTTCCGGGGCTGTGTCCGTTATTATCTGCCAGATACGCGGGTGGTAGTCTTTTAAAAGCGCCATATTGGCATCGTAAAAACCAGGGGGTGTCATCATAGCTGAAATTTTGTCCTTATTGATATTTGATTGCATGGAATTTCGTGGCTTGTATTCAGCAAGGTTTGTGCCGACTGAATTTTATTACAGTTTGCGCATCATGTAATTTTAATATTTTAGTGCCTTAGTGGTAATTTTCTTGTTTTTTGTGGCAGAAAAACTCCGAAGTTATAAGTGACGCCTGCTGTGCCACATGT
>MAXL01000252.1 GCA_001751005.1 Desulfobacterales bacterium S5133MH16 | reverse complement strand
TTTTAGACACAAAACTCCAAGGCAGAGCCATCTATCTCTGACCTGGCCCAAAGGACCAGGTTTTCAATGTAAAAATAAAGGGATTAGCTTAAGGCTTAATTTTTTTTAGGAACTGGAATGTTGGAAGGGCAGCGCAGAAGCCGCCCTTCCGGGCGCTAAAGATGTAGCCTCCTCGGCTCATAAGAAAGGAAAAACCATAATAGCCGTTAATAATATTTGACGCCAATTCCAAAACGAGAAGCATCTTCGCTGCTCATTTCCTTCCACCATCTTACTTGAGCAAGCGATACGGATCGCAGCCCACTGCACGGTTCCGGTGCGGAAGTATCAAACGAACAGGTTTTCAGCTTGAACAAAATATTCGTTCCTTCTTTGAAAAATGAATCAGACTCGAAATACATACCGCCTTCACCACAGTTAAGCATTGTGGCGTTAAAGGTTTTATCTTTATTAAAACAGTTGTATATAACGGACGCTTCGCATTTATGGCGTTTATCAGCTCTCTTTTGCATAGGATATAAAAACTCCTGATTTGCGGCGAATTTGTTATTTAATCCATAGGTTGTTTTAGTTTGCCCGACTTAGGGTACGGTCAGATTAAGGATATTGTTGTAACTCCCGAAGCAGTTTAAACAAGTCTGGTGGTTTTGGGGATCTTCTTTCCACTGCCCGTCAACAAGAAATTTATACTCGTAGCTTCCGGGAGGTAGAATTACAGCCTTATTCCATACCCCATTCCCATCCTGCTTCATAAGATGTTTTTTGGGATTCCAATTATTAAAATCTCCCATCAAAATGACCTCGTTAGCACCTGATAAATCAATGGAAAATGTTACCTTTTTCCGCTTGATTTTCTTTTTTGATTTGACCGCTGCCATGCAATACCTCCTCATATAAAATTGCTTCGAGATTTTATGTTATGTTCACTCAAAATAAACCATTATCAAATTATACTTCAATCTGTCCATAGACGGAAGGCTTCATTTTGCTGGTGGGAACCCCTATGGTGCGGGAATTTATCCCATGCAATCGGGAGAAAAACGGATGAGGCAGGTTTTTGAGGGCAGTCTTATTTTTTTCACAGATTAAGCCAATCAACAAGTTATACAATCGCTTCGTGATTCTATATAACTCGGCTTCGCCAGTCTAAAAAAAGGAAATTCCTATACCATCAAGTTAGGTTTCCGGCTTATACGTGTGATGATCTATAGCTGTTTAATCTTAGTTTACAGTGTGATGAGGCTATTCCCCAAATCCATAGTGAAACATTTCGTATTCGGTCTTTCCCCCGAGCAACGTATCTATCTTATCTTGAGTTTCCTGTCTTTCCTTACTTAACAACCATTTTTCCCAGTAATCAGAGGACTTCCAGGTACTAATGACCAGAAACGTATCGGGTTTATCCAGGCTTTTTAACGTTTCACCGGAAATATAACCTGACTGGTTTGTTGCAAGGACTCTCATTTGTCTAAACAGAGGTATCATTTCCTTTGCCTTGTTTTCCGGTACAGTCCGTTTAATTAGAATTTTAACAGCCATTTTGTCCTCCTTTCATGTAGAATTAGCTTTTATCTTTAAGAAAGATCGCTTATGGGAATTATTCATGATACACATGTGCCCGGGTTACCGGCAACGTATTGTCCAATCCTTTGGAGACAAGAATCTGAAACAGGCGAGAATTGCCGTACCTAAATCCTGCTGCCGCACTATGTAAAAACAGACGCCATTGCCTCACAAACGTTTCATCAAATAATTTCCTAATTTTCTCTATATTTTCTTCAAAATTTTCTGCCCACTTTTCAAGAGTTTTGGCATAGTGAAGCCGCAAATTTTCTACATCCAGGATGGAAAAACCGGTTTTTCCCATTTCTTTCACAATTTCGTGAAGTGTCGGAATATAGGTTCCGGGAAAGATATAACTAAACGTCCAGGGATCTCCGGCAGACGGGGTATCTTTTCCAATTGTATGCAGCAGAGCCAGCCCTCCGCTTTTTAACAAATCCGAAACTTTTTGAATAAAAGTAGGAATAAATTTTTTTCCTACGTGTTCCATCATGCCTATGGAAACTATTTTATCAAATTTATCATTTAACTGTCTGTAATCCTGATATAAAACCTTAAGCTGATTTTGAAGCCCCAATTCTTCGATTTTACGATTGGCGTATTCGAATTGATTTTTCGATAGCGTAATTCCAACTCCGGTTATGCCATATTTCCGGGCTGCATAGATAAGCATTCCGCCCCAGCCGCACCCAATGTCGAGAAGCGATTCATCAGGCTTAAGCAAAAGTTTGCGGGAAATATGTTCGTATTTGTTCAATTGTGCCTGTTCCAGAGAATCGTCCGGCTTTGAAAAATACGCACAGGAGTAAGTCATGGTCTTGTCAAGATAGAGTGCATAAAATTCATCGCCCCTGTCGTAATGAAAGGAAATGTTTTTTGGGGTTCGTCGCAGGGTAGAACTGTTTAGCAGCGAAAAGATAACCGGTCGAAATTTTTGCCAGAAAGGTAGGCAATACTCGTCAAAATTAATGGCGAATCCCAGACGGAAAAGTTTTAGAAGATCCTTCTCTATTTCCAGATCTCCCTCCATATAGGCTTCTCCAAACCCTAAAAATCCTTTTCTGATGATTTTTTTGGTACAACTTTTGGTTTTCAGGCGTAATATTACCTCTGGAAAGTTTCCAAAGCGTATGGCATCACCATCCCAGAATTCTATGGCAAAACATGCTCTTGGGTCGGCTTGATGCATGTTTTGGGCGATATTTTTGATAACCTTTTTCATATGGCATAAAAAGGTTGTTATTAAAAGACTTGTGATTTCGCAAGGTTGTAGAATTTCCCCAATTTTTTTATATATCAAACTATAATTCATTTTGTCCATAGAGGAAAGTCTTTATTTTGATGGTAGAAACTCCTACGGAGCGGGAATTTATCCCACGCAATTGGGTGAAAAACTGATAAGATAAGTTTTTGCAGGCAGGTTTATTCTTTCCACAGGTCCACGTCGATAATTCCTAACCTTGCGGCATATCGCACTATCTCTATGGTGCTGTGGAGATTAAGCTTGCGTAAAATATTTGATCTGTGATT
>MAXL01000251.1 GCA_001751005.1 Desulfobacterales bacterium S5133MH16 | reverse complement strand
CGCTTTGCCTACGGCCCGGAGGGACCGGTTTGGAATTTGGAGTTTGAAATTTGTTTGAGATTTGGTGCTTGAAATTTGGGATTTCAAAAAATCCGTGAACGGTTGCTTATTTTTTATAACTTCGCTATAAATGACGAAGCAATAGCTATGATTGCAGATCTGATAAGAAAAAACAGAAGTTGCCGCAGATTTTACCAGGACCATGCCGTAACTTCGGAGACCTTGAAACAGCTGGTCGATCTGGCAAGGCTTTCCCCGTCAGCGGCAAATTTACAGCCATTAAAATACATCCTTTGCGCTACCCCTGAGAAAAACGCCCAAGTATTTTCATGCCTTGGATGGGCGGCATACCTAAAGGACTGGCCCGGCCCCAAACAAGGAGAACGGCCCGCAGGATATATTATTATCCTCGGTGACAGCAAAAAAGCCAACCCGTATATTGGATACGATTGTGGTATTGCCGGCCAGAGCATTCTATTAGGCGCCAGAGAAAAGGGGCTTGCCGGATGTATGTTCGGAGCGATAAACCGTCAACAGCTCAGGGAGATATTGAATATAAACAGTAAGTTGAAAATACTTCTTGTAATTGCAATCGGAAAACCCAAAGAACAAGTTGTGATAGAACCTGTTGGCCCTGATAATAATATCCGCTACTGGCGGGACAATCAGGAGGTCCATCATGTGCCCAAAAGAAATCTGAGCGATATTATTGTCGATTCAATTTAATAAAGGAGAATACATATGTTACAGAAAAAGCAAGGGATAGACATCGCAACTGAAATAGGAGGCATCACAACTTTTGAAGCAGCAAGCAAGCTTTTTGAAAATAAATTGGACCCAACCAATCTATCTCGGATACAAAAAATAAAACATTCCGAAGTGGTTATTAAAATCGCCAATGCAATCGCCATGTGTGAGCCGGATACGGTTTTCATCAATACCGGATCTAAAGAAGATAAACAGCATATCAGGGAAATGGCTATAACCAAGGGAGAGGAAGCCAAACTCCCCATGGACAAACATACCATCCATTATGATCTCAAATATGAACAGGGCCGCATAATAGACCGTACGTATTATATCTCCAATCCCGGAGAAGATGTCAGTTCTCTGGCCAATGAAATGGACAGGGCAGAAGCGCTCATAGACATCCGGGATAAAATGACAGGTATTATGCATGGGAAAACCATGATCGTCGGATTCTATATGCGCGGTCCGGTGGGTGCACCAGCATCCAATCCCGCTCTGGAGATTACCAGTTCATTATATGTGTCACACAGCGCGGAAATCCTTTACAGAAATAAGTTTTCCGATTTTGACAAAGAGGTTGATCGTTTGGGACATTTCTACACCAATATCCACAGTGAAGGCCTGAACAGGCTCGAAGATCTGCCCAACGCACGGGTATTTATGGATCGAAGTTATCAAACTACCTACAGTTTTAACTGCACGTATGCCGGCAATACATTACTGCTGAAAAAAGGAAATCACCGGTTTTCCGTTGACAAGGCCGTGTATGAAAACAGGGGCAATGAGCTATCGGAACATATGTTTATTACCGGTATAGACGGGCCCGTAAATCGTATAACCTGGTGTGCCGGCGCCGCTCCCAGCGGGTGCGGGAAAACCACTACAGCCATGGCAGTCAACCATTTTATCGGCGACGATCTGGCACAAATGTGGATTGATGAAAACGGGAACATCTGCTCAATAAACCCGGAATGCGGTATTTTCGGTATTGTGGAAGATGTAAACTGGGAAGGCGATCCACATCTTATGGATCTTCTTCGAAAGCCCGGAACAGAAGTTATCTGGTCTAATGTTCTTATTGATGACAACGGTATTCCCCGCTGGACAGGAGATGGTGAAGATCCCCCGCTTAAAGGAATAAATTTTCAAGGCTCATGGAAACGGGGCATGACCGATGAAAACGGAAAAGAGATCCCCATATCCCATCCCAATGCAAGATGCACCTTAACCTCGTCAGACCTGGCAAATTATTCGGAAAGGTCTGAAGATCCAAACGGTGTGGAAACAAGAATAATTACCTACAGCGGCAGAGACAGTGATACCATGCCGCCGGTCTGGGCAGCCAAAAATTCGGACCACGGCGTGGTCATCGGCGCTTGTATCGTGTCTGCCGCCACAGCCACTGAAGTGGGGGCAACCGGCGTTAAACGGGCGCCCTGGGCCAATGCCCCCTTTATCCCGGGCGCATTGGCCGATTATATGGATGCTCAATTTAAGTTTTTTGGCAATGAAAAAATTGCAAAAGATAAAAAACCGGTGATGGCTGGATTGAATTATTTCCTGACCCATGAAGCCAGAGGCGGCACTTCCAAAAAACTGCTCGGAGAAAAAAGAGATGTAAAAGTCTGGCTGGCCTGGCTGGAAAGACATGCACACAATGAAGTCGATGTCATTAAAACCCCCATCGGCAATCTTCCAAAGTTTAATGATCTTAAAAACCTTTTTCAATCCATAATCAACAAAGAATATACCGAAGAACTATATATTAAACAGTTTTCTTTGTACATTGACAATATTGTTGCCAGAATAGACATGCAGGCAGAGGCATATGGAAAAGAACCTGATATCCCCGAAAGGCTATTCCAAGTTCTTAACAAACAAAAGGAAGGTCTT
>MAXL01000250.1 GCA_001751005.1 Desulfobacterales bacterium S5133MH16 | reverse complement strand
GGTTAAAGCCAACCATCTTGAAAACTAAGAAAAAATTAACACAGAGTGATAAGGTTAACTGAGGAATTATTTCGAAGAACAAACCTGTACAGCGAATTTGGGGCAGGAATATGCCAATAAATTTCAAAAAACATTTGATTGTCTTCACCCGTTATCCTGAACCGGGAACCACCAAAACCCGACTTATTCCTCTGATAGGAGCAGAAGGTGCTGCAGATCTTCAGCGCAAAATGACGGAACACACCCTGTCACAGGTAAAAAGGTTATCAACATCATGTGGAATAGCTGTCGAGATCCGTTATGAGGGTGGGGATAAAAATTTAATGCAAACCTGGCTCGGCCAGGATTTTGAGTACCGCCCCCAGGGCAGTGGCGATCTTGGACGGCGTATGAAACGTTCTTTCCAAGATGCCTTTAGAGCCGGGGCAACCACGGCTGTGATTATAGGTACCGATATCCCGGAGATAACAGAGGGTATCATTCAAAAAGCGTTTGACGTCCTTCAACAAAAAAATATGGCGCTGGGTCCGGCCAAAGACGGCGGCTACTATTTGATTGGGCTGCAAAAGAATTCTCTATCACAAGCCGTCCCTGATTTATTTACGGGGATAACCTGGGGGGTACGTGATGTTCTCAAAAAAACAATAAAAATTGCAAAACATTCGGGATTGAGTTTTACACTGTTGGACGTATTAAAAGATGTAGATCATCCCGAGGATCTTATGATCTGGGAACGGTCACAAAATACAAGCCCTACTGTTTTTAATCCCAATCGCATCTCAATTATCATACCGGCCATAAACGAAGCGGATAATATTGCAAATACCATAGAAAGTATCGGCCCCGGTAATAAAAAGGAAGTGATTGTAGTGGATGGGGGAAGTAATGATGATACTGTGGGGATTGCGAAATCACTGGGGGCAAGAGTTATCACCGGCACCCCGCCACGGGCTCGGCAAATGAACCGGGGCGCCGATCAAGCCACGGGTGATGTGCTTGTTTTTCTTCATGCCGATACACGGCTGCCGGAAAAATTTGAAGAATTTGTTTTTAACAGCTTCAAACAACATAAAATGGTTGCCGGCGCATTCGAATTTCGTATGGATTCCCCTATTCCGAGCCTTCGGCTTATTGAGCGCCTTGCAAACTGGCGCTCCCGATATTTGAAAATGCCTTACGGCGACCAGGCGATTTTCATTTTATCCAAAGTTTTTCATCAGATCGGAGGATTTCCTGATATTCCGATAATGGAAGATTTTGAACTGGTCCGGCGCTTGCGAAAACAAGGAAACATAATAATTTTACCCGTGCCTGTTTTCACATCTCCCCGGCGCTGGCAAAACTTTGGCATATTGAAAACCACGTTAATCAACCAGCTGGTTATTGCAGCGTATGTTATGGGTATTGCCCCGGAGGGGATTGCACGATGGTATGGCCGCAGCAAAGGTGTATCTGAGAGGAGGTAAAAAATGTACGACTCGGAATTTGAAGATATTACGGCCCTAGAATTGAAGCAGTTTGTCAAATCCCACAATGAAAAGGAGTACCTGCTTGTGGATGTCCGGCAGCCGGATGAATATACAAAAGGCCACATCCCAGGGGCTAAGTTTATTCCCTTGAATGAACTCGTATCCGATCTTTCCGGCTTGCCTGCAAACAGGGATGTAATTTTCTACTGCCATAGCGGTGGTCGCTCTCTGGCTGCAGCATCCATGTTTTCTGAAGAAGGTATTACTGAAAAAACAATTTACAATCTGGAAGGAGGGATCCTCTCCTGGGAAGGCAAAACCCTGAAAGGATTTCCCAAAATACAGGTCTTTGATAAAACCAAAGCACCTGCGGAACTTTTGCTTACCGCCATGGACCTGGAAAAAGGAGCCTGGCGATTTTATACTTATATTCTGGACAACTTTGCAGTTGATCCGATTATTCCTACCTTGGAGCAGTTGTCCAAGGCAGAAATCGCACATGCCAAAACCGTTTACGGGTTCTGGGAAAAAACTGCAAGCACTCCCATTGCCTTTGACGAACTCTACGCGAGGCTTGAGGGAGAAATCCTTGAAGGTGGAGAAAGCCTTGCGGAGGTGCTGGGATACCTGGAAAATATCGAGGAAAACCAGTGTCTGCGAATTCTAGAACTGGCCATTCACATCGAGTACGCTGCCTTTGATCTGTACAAAACCATGGCCGAGCAAGAAAAAGATCAGACTGTCCGGGACAGCTTCTTATCCATTGCCCAGGCCGAAAAAAGCCATATGCGAATGCTGGTTCGCGCTCTGGATCAGTGCGATTAATGCCGAAATCCGGATGTTTGTTACTGGTTTCCGGATACTGGCTTAAGAAGATCCAACAAAAATAATCTAAAACCTTTCTCCATAAAACTATTTGCAGTTCCGGTCCCTCCATGCTATTAAGCGTATCTTCGAAATATCACAAAAGATTTTGGAGAAAATGAATCTATCTTGAAGGTAATCTACAATAAAACCTAATTCAGGGAATAAGTCCCGATGTGGTTCATTAAGGCCCATACTCCGTTTTTAATCTGAACAAGAGTGTATGAGCCTTTATTTTTTCAGAGCAATCGGAGAATTTTTTAATGGCGGATAAACCTACATATGAAGAATTGGAGCAAAAGCTCAAGGAGTTGGAAAAAGAAGTAAGCCGCATCGGCTTGTTAGAGAGAACCATCAAAGAAACTCGTGAACATGCTGAACGCATCGTGGCTATAATTCGTGAACCCTTGCTGGTGATAGATGCTGATTTGAAGGTGGTATTTGCCAACAAATCTTTTTATCAGGTTTTCAAGGTAACACCCCAAGAGACCGATGGGAGATTATTATATGAGCTGGGCAATCGACAGTGGGATATCCCCAAGCTGCGAGAATTGATTGAGGATATCCTCCTCATGAACACCACTTTCAATGGCTATGAAGTTGAACATGAGTTTGAACATATCGGTCGGCGGATGATGCAACTGAACGCCCGTCGGATATCCGGAGAGGCGAACAAAATACCGTTGATTTTCCTGACAATTGAAGATGTCACTGAATTCAAGCGGACAAAAAACGAATTCCGGAAAAGCAAGACCATGCTCCAGTCTATCTTTGACGGGATCTCAGATCCGCTTATTCTCCTGGGAAAAGAGCTAACCATTCATGCTATTAATCGGCCTACACTGGATTATTATATGATAAAAAACCCTGACCATGTTATCGGAAAACCCTGTTTTGTGGGATTAGGCAACCAAACCGAAATATGTGAGGGATGCACAATCCATGGAGCAGTATTAGAAGGGAGGGAACAGACATTTCAACGCCGAAACTTAAAAAACCCCGAACGATTCGAAGAGATTTCATTATATCCGGTAATAGATGACAGCGGCAACATTGAGACCACCATAGTTCGCATCCATGATATTACCGAAAAGAAGCGGCTGGAAAAGCAGCTCATACAGAGTGAAAAGCTGGCCTCCATCGGGGTCCTGGTATCAGGGATCGCCCATGAGATCAATAATCCTAACAATTATATTTCCGTCAATATTCCGATCTTAAGGGATTATATTAATACAGTGATACCTATAATTGATGAATATGCAAAAAAGCATCCGGATCTGGAAGTATTGCACATGCCTTACACTGAGTTTCGCAAAGATATTTTTGAACTTTTAGATAATATCCAATACGGCTCCAGGCAAATCAAATCCATTGTTAAGGAGTTGAAGATATTTTCAAAGCCGGACAAAGATAAAACAATTGAAGAAATTGACCTGAAACCGATGTTTGAAAAAGTTGTTGCGTTTTGCAGGAGCAAGATTGGAAAAACCGTAAAAACCTTTACCGTCAATATTCCGGAAAACTTGCCGGAGATGCTTATTGACCGAAAACCTCTGGAGCAGATTTTGATTAATCTTTTGATAAATGCCGCAAATTCCTTTGATCAACCGGTTGATGAAAATTCACGAGTCGATCTGGTTGTTTCCATGGATGATTCAAAAGAAAATCAACTGGTCATTGAAGTCAGCGACAATGGCAGAGGGATGGATGAAAAAATCTTAGAAAAAATATTCGATCCTTTTTTTACGACCAACCCATCAGAAGAAGGAACCGGGCTTGGAATGTATATTGTTCATAATCTTATTGAGGAACTAGGCGGACGGATTCAAGTTGAAAGCAAGTTAGGGGAAGGGAGTAAGTTTACAGTGATATTGGATATCAGTTAGTGTCTATCCATAATTGAGATAGTTTGTTCAAGATCAAGGAAGGCGAAGATTTTAACCGCAGGAATACATCGAGTATTTTGAGGATTGAAATCTGAGTCTGACGCAGAGATTGGGCAAAATAGCCATTTATGGATGGGCACTAGTTAAGAATTGGGGGTGACTTGCAAAACCGAATAATAGCGATAGACGACGATCAGACCTTTCTCAAAAGCATCAGAAGGGCTCTGATCACTTCCGGCTTTACATCCGTTAGACTTGAACATGACCCTGAAAAAGCGGTTTCAATTTTCAACCAGGGTGAACCCTTTGATATTGCCTTGATCGATGTATCTATGCCCGGCATGGACGGTTTGGAACTTCTTGAAGTAATAAAGAACAACAGCCCTGAAACCGAATGCATCATGATTACAGCTCTGGATGAAGCTGTGACTGCGGTCAGTGCCATGAAAAGAGGGGCCTACGATTACCTTGTGAAACCTGTTGAAAAGGATGATCTTGTTTTATCAATCAACCGTGCACTTGAAAGAAAAAGACTATTTAATATTACGGACATCGGCAAGGGAAATCGCCTGCCGAAACTTTTGCATGAAGACGCCTTTAAATCAATTATTTCCGGATCGGCAGATGTATTGAAAATATTAAAAGAAGCCGAACTCCATGCGGCAAGCGATATTCCAATATTTATTACCGGAGAGAGCGGAACAGGAAAGGAACTTCTTGCAAGGGCTGTTCACGAAGCCAGTCCAAGGTCAAAATCCGTGTTTACTCCCGTCAACATGGCCTCGATTGCCAGTTCCCTTTTTGATGCCGAATTTTTCGGCCACACAAAGGGAGCTTTTACAGGGGCTGAAAAAGATCGCACAGGCTATCTTGAGCACTCAAACAAGGGCACGCTATTTCTGGATGAAATAAGCAACGTGCCAATGGAGCTTCAGGGAAAGCTGTTGAGGGTCTTACAGGACGGAGAATATATAAAGCTCGGAACAAATACCCCACGGAAAACAGATATCCGTTTTATTGCTGCAACAAATGAGGACCTGGAAAAACGGATGGCCAACCGGAAGTTTCGAAAGGATTTGTACTACCGCCTCAAAGGAGGATGGCTCCACCTGCCGGCTCTCAGGCAAAGAAAAGAAGACATCCCTTTGCTGGCCAACCATTTCCTGAACGAGTTTCTGGGTAAAGATAAAAATACCGGCATAGAACAAGAAGCCTTGTCTATCCTTTTAAATTATGATTACCCGGGGAATATTAGAGAGTTGAAGTCCATTATTAAATCGGCAGTAAACCTTGCCCAGGGACGAAAGATCTCTAAAATATTCCTTCCCCACAATATTCAAAAGCAAAAACCAACGACAGAACCGAAACATCGGCCGAGAACAGCACCGGTAGTTTCTCTTGCACAAATGGAAAAGTCCCATATCCTCAAAGTTTATAATCAAACAGGAAACAACAAGTCCCAAACCGCAAGACTGCTCGATATTGCCCTGAATACCCTCAGAAAAAAACTCAAGATCTATGGTGTGGAGTAAGGGCTCACTATAAAATGTTGTTGCAGGATAAATGTTGCAGTCAGCAATCGTTCAAATAATGATTATCAATTTTTGCATAGTTTGAAAATAATTACTTGATTATACAGGTGATATTGTATCTAGGCGTGCAATTTTTGCATACTCTGCATACCTGGACTGCCCCGCCGCAGCCAGTCCGGACATCTCTCCGGAAGGAATTCTACCGCTCCATCCTTTTGATTATTCTCTGTTTATTATTTTTAGCCGGTCATTCTTGCCTGTTGGCATGCTTTATGCGTTAAGAAAAGCAGTTTCTATACAATAACTATAGTAATTGTCAAAATAACGTTTCGTCTCAGAGACCTTTGAAAAATGTTCAATTTTGTAAGGACAAACAAGTAATGAAAACCATCCTTGTTGTTGATGACAAAAGAGTGCAGCTTAAAACACTGAGGAGGGGATTGAGAACCAAGGGATACCAGGTTGTTGAAGCAATTAGCGGCAAAGAAGCTCTGGACCATCTCGTCAAGAACAATAAAATTGATATTGTTTTAACAGATTACGCCATGCCGGAAATGAACGGAATAGAACTTCTGCAAAAGATTCGTGAAAACAATAAAACCATACCGGTAATAATAATGACGGCATATGGTGATAAAGGTCTTGTGATTAAGGCCATGCATCATCAATGTAACGGATTTATCGAAAAGCCTTTTAATATGGATGAGCTTTTGGAAGAAATAAATAATATACTCATAAGATAACGGGTTAAAGGAGGAATTATGATATCTTCGCCCTGTAAAAATTGTCCCAAGAAAGATCTACCGAAAAAAGATTGTACAAAAGATTGTCAGCTGCTTAAAGAAATACAGAACTTTCAGGTGACAGAGGAACAAGGCTGTGTTTCAAGCAAGCTCGATTATACGGAAGACATCAAATATGCCATACCGCATTCCCTTAGGAGAACTTCTATGTCTTTATATATCATATGATGCATAAAGGTTCGCAAAAACCACAGACATACCCGTGGATATGCCGAGGAGTTTTGCGGCTTCTTGATGCGCAAGAAATCGGTGCAGATTGAGAAAAAAATCGCTCAACTTAAGTCTAAATGTGTTTCTCAAGAATCGATCTTATATTCCCCGGCTTTAATTTAACAGGAATTCTCCCTTTTAAAAGCTTTTCGTCGTAAGTCGGTCTCCTTACCTTATAAAAGATGCCGATGGGAATGCGCTCACCTTCTCCGTAGGCCCATTCTCCGGCCCTGGCAAAAGCGGCTTCTCTATCGGAAGAATCATACTCCCCATCTGTGAGTTCGTAGACCTTTTGGTTGTAAAAATCATATGTATTATAAAAGGTAAAACAGGGTTGCAGAACATCAATAAAGGCAAAGCCTTGGTGTTCGATACCGGATTTAATCAAGAGTTGGAGATGCTTTGGTTTACCCGCAAAGCCCCTGGCCACAAAGCCGGCTCCGGCAGAAAGCATCAACTCGATGGGATTCAAGGGTTCTTCAGGACTTCCCCTGGGAGTTGATCGCCCGATAAAGCCGGCGGGGCTGGTAGGGGTAAACTGACCGGTTGTAAGTCCATACACTCTGTTGTTATGGACGATAAAAGTCACATTAATATTTCTCTTGGCGCTAAAAATAAGATGTTCGATACCCTCACCATAAGCATCTCCATCACCGGCATGACCAATCACCACCAAATCCGGATTGGCCAGCTTAATCCCGGTAATTGGAGGAGGGACTCGCCCATGAATGGAGTAAAAGCTATTCACTTTAAGATAGTCTACTATCTTGGCATGGCATCCTATCCCGGATGCCAGAACCAGCTTGTTAAGGTCAAGACCTTGATCTTGAAGATCAGATAAGACCTTTTTCATAGAATTTAAAATGCCGAAATTACCACAACCAGGACACCATGTATTTTGGGCATAGGTTCCTAATTCTTTTACTGTTGTCACGAGAGCACCTCCTTTACCTTTTCTAACAGAAAATCCACTGTAAAAGGACGACCGTCGAAACGCAAAATCATATCGTCAATACAGATACCATGAGCTGAAAGGAGTTTTGCCAGTTGGCCGGTAGCATTAACCTCAACATCAATGATCTTATCCGCATCGGATAAAACTTTTTTTAAAGAATTTATGGGTAGCGGCTCAAGTACCAGAGGTTGAACAACTTTAAGCCCTAATTCTTCAGCCACTTCTATACAGGCCCCTTTGGTGGAGCCCCAGCAAAGTAGAACGGTCTTTGATTCAAGATTACCATAAACCTTTACCTGTTCATGCTTGGAAAGTTCATCTTCTATCGTCTTTTTTTTGCGCAAACGTTTTTGCTGCATCCTGACGATTTGCTCGGATTCTTCAGTGGTTATACCATATTCATCATGCTCATAAGATGTTACTTTAACAATTGCCTCAGAATTTCCGGGAAAGGCCAGCGGGGAAATGCCGTTTTGAGTATCCAGATATCGTTTATATTCCCCTTGACCATCCCAAAGAAGTGGATCTTCAGGTTTGACCTTATCCGGATCCGCGTCAAAGCTGAATATGCTCTCGCTTAAGTGTTTGTCAGAAAGAACAAAGCAAGGAATTTGAAACTTCCAGGCAAGGTTCATAGCCAGACCGGTCAGATAAAAGGCCTCCTCAACATTTCCGGGAGCCAGCACCACCTTCAAAAACTCCCCATGACCGGAATTGATAGCAAAAGAGAGGTCGCTCTGCATTGTGTAAGTGGGCACTCCAGTACTCGGCCCGGGTCTTTGGACCATTACAAATACAATCGGGAACTCACCCTGACCGGATAAACTCAAAGCCTCGGTCATCAGTGCAAATCCACCGCCCGAAGTGCCAACCATGGCCTTGGCGCCGGCGTATGCGGCGCCCAGAGCCATAAGGGCAACACCAATCTCGCTTTCAGGATGTATTGTTACCACACCCAGGTCATCTTCATGTTCTGCCAGGTAGTGAAGAATGGCCGATGCAGGGGTCATAGGGTATGCGATATACATATTGAGCCCTGCCTGCACCGCCCCAAGGGCGATGGCCTCGTTTCCTGATATCAATGGAAGCATTTTTTGATTCAGCTTGGGAACGGATAACCAGACTTTTTCTATACTATTATAAGCCGACTGAGCAATCTTAATATTTAAATCGACTTCCTTTTCTATAGTATCTTTAATGACGCCTTCCAGTACAGACCATTCAATATCCAAAATTCCGGCCAGTGCCCCGATGGCGGCCGTGTTTCTCATAATGGGCACCCCTTCCAACTCCTTGACGATGCCCACAAAGTCAACCCCTACTCCTTGGGAATCCACTTTTTCAGAATCGTAGAGAATTATTCCACCGGAGTTGAGGCGATGCCTGTGTTTGTCTACCGCATCCTGGTTTAAGGCCACGATGAGATCAACCTTTTCCTTGTGAGCTTGGATTTTCTTTTTTGAGGCCCTTATAATGGAAAAATTGTGCCCGCCACGAATAAGCGAGGGATAATCATCGTAGAAAAAAATACGATAGCCTATTCTATTTAAAAGTCTGGCAAGTGTGTGACCGGCTTGCCGGATACCATCACCCGCTTTTCCACCAATGAGAATCGATATTTCTTTCATGACAAATCTCCTGGATAGTAATTATAAGAATATACTTGTTTATCGTGAGATTATAGAATCCTTGCTTCTGATTCGAACATAGCACTACAATGTGGTATGTCAATCAAAATATACCCCTATTCGGGTCAAATCTCGTTAGGACGTTTTCGGTTATTAGTTATCAATTAACAGGCGCCTTATTAACCGGAGCTATGGTGCTGATAATGCCGAGGAAAAAGATCCCAATTATGGCTGATAGTACGGATGCCGAAAGAATGGCCATCTTTGCATAGCTGAGCATGTGAATTGATGAGAATGAAAGGTCGGCAATAAACAGGGACATGGTAAAACCGATTCCTCCGAGCATCGCACTTCCAAGAATGTGTGACCATCTGACATCTTTGGGCAAGGATGCGGCTCCGGTTTTTACCGCTATATAAGAAAAAAGCACCACTCCCAATGGCTTTCCAAATACCAGACCGAAAAAAATGCCCAAGCTTACCGTATGCGCTGCTACTTCTGAAAAATTTACGCCATGAAAATTCAGGCCCGCGTTGCTCAGGGCAAAAAAAGGTAAAATCGTAAACGCTACCCATGGATGCAAGGCGTGCATCAGTCGCTGCAACGGTGTTTCCACGTCATGGCAAGCCAGTTCCAGGCTATGCACGGCGTGCATATGTTCTTGATTAAGAAGGATCGAGTACCCGCAGCTCTGGTCCTCGCACTTGAATTTTGCCATTATTTGATCTACATTCTGCAAAAAACGATCGGTATCATACCTGCCACGGGCCGGAATGAACAGAGAAACAATAACCCCTGCCACTGTCGGATGAATTCCTGAGCCCAGCACAAAAAACCATATGGCGAGTCCCAAAGCGGCATAGACCAGTGTCCATCTGATCCAAAGAAGATTCGCTATGGCAAGGCAAAGGGTAAGCATAACGCAGACAAAGACATAAAACCAAACAATTTCCTTGGTATAGAATATGGCGATAACCAATACCGCACCCAGGTCATCTGCAATGGCAAAAGCAGCAAGAAAGATACGCAGGTTTACAGGTAGTTTATGACCGAATATAGCGACGGCGCCTAAAGCAAAGGCAATGTCTGTGGCCATGGGGATACCCCATCCGTGTATGGTTGAAGAACCCAGGTTAAAGGCAATATAGATAAGGCCTGGAACCAACATCCCCCCCAGAGCGGCGATCACCGGCAACAAGGCCTTTTTAGGTGATGCCAGTTCTCCCACCAGAAGCTCGCGCTTGATTTCCAGGCCCACAGTAAAAAAGAATAGAGCCATTAGACCGTCATTTATCCAGTGGACCAATGATTTGCTGATATGAAACTCACCGAAGTCCAAAGAAAATTTGGTGTGCCAGAAGCTGTGATAAGTTTCGGAAATATTGGAATTGGCCCAAACCAGGGCAATAACCGTAGCTGCAAGAAGTAACACGCTGCTTGCAACCTGTTTTCTGAAAAATCTTTGGGTGGGTCTTAAAATTTGATTGGCAATCAGTTGCCGGGTTAATACCACATACGTGCTGGAGTTCAACGGCATAATTTCTTATTTCCCAAGGGCTGAACAGACCTCATGTGGGTCTGTCCAGCATCGTGTTGGAGACGAGGTGTTGTGCATTTGGTAATCATCAAGTGTTATGGGGGCTTTACTCTTTTTATAACGGTTGGACCTGTCGGCATGATTTTATTGAGCCTTATGTTTTAGGTTGTCACAGATTAAATCAACGGCTTTTTCAACCGAGGTTTTTCCCATATCGATAATCAGATCATAAAGGTGTGCTGAGTTCCAGTCTTCATTGAAGTAATGATCGATGTAAGCCCTTAAATCGCTTTCTTCTCTTTCAATTAATGCCTTTGCAGCTTTATGCTCCAGGTTTCTGTTTTTCATGAGTTCGCTGATTTTTGTTTCCTCATCCTTTACCAGATGAACATGGAGGGTATTGGGTTTGCCCCGTAGAATACACTGGCCGCCCCATCCAAGAATAATAGCATTACCGGCTTCATACACATTTAAAACCAGTTTTTTTGTTGTTTCATAATAATTCTTGTCGTCCAGACAACCATGCTCACGGTCAACTACTTTTTGGACGAGAGAACAGGTGTAACGATCAACAAAACGAAGGATTCGAGACTGAGAAGTTTTGCGAAACATTTCTGCTTCGCTTTCAGACACATGAAGTTCTTTGGCAATTTCGGCAATTAATTGTTCGCCGATATGCTCGTAGCCGAGTTTTTGTGCCGCCTGAGACGCCACCTTTTCGCTCTCAGTTCCAAATTCCTTGCTGATGGTAATTACTGCCATTAAATCCTCCTTTCGATCAATCGTATTCTATAGTAATCGCTTAAGTTCCGCTTTCTTCCTCAGCCTGCCTCATAATATTTTCGCATTCTCCGGAAATTTTGTCAAACATAATGGATTGCCTGAAATAGTTCGGCAATTTCTCTCTGAACCTGCTCTATCTGAATATCTTCCCGCTGATCCGTTATTCTCTCTCTTTTTATTTAGTCTTTAAAAACAAATTTTCCCCCAATAAACCCCGCAATGCCAGCCGCAGTAAGCATGACCAAATTAATCAGAAGAAACAACAAATTGCTCGATGAAGTTGCTGCCTGGGGATCAATGAAAAGCCATACCACCAAAATGACCGCCGTTAATGAAACCACGGCAGCGCAAATGATCTTAGTTTTAAACAGCCGAGTCAGTTGGCCTATGTATTTTTTCTGCCATTCGATATACCCTGAAAAAAGGACCAACGGCAGGGTAAGAACGACAAATATAAGATTGTAAAAAGCGGCCTGGCTTAAACCGCTAAAATTGAACAGTGCGGCTAAAACAATAAATATAACAGAAGCTGGAAGTACTCCGTTTGGGATGTGGACTGAAACCGGATGCACATGATGCTTTACCATCAGATCAAAAATAAAGCTTAGTTTGGAGCGGAAAATAGGTGGTTCAGGTTTTGAATCCATCTTTTTGTCTTCAGGTTCCGGCTGATCCGTTTTCGTTTCCACCGATTCTTCAGAAACTATCTCAATAAATTTGCTTCGATCAGCTCCGCACACAGGACATTCTTCAGGCGGTTCATCCCCCTCATGTATGTAACCACACACCGTACATTGCCACTTTTTCACATAACCCCCTTTTAACTATCCAGTTCAAAACAACCATGTTTGTTAAACTTTTTCTTTTCAATAGGTTAAATTGACACCATGATTGTATAGGAATTCCCTTTTTTGGACACAGAGGAACACGGATCATCAAGATTCTTAAATTGCAAAATAATAATATTATCTGTGTATATCTGCGAAAATCTGCCTGCCCCGTAGGTCCGGGAGATCGTACTGGGGTAATCTGCGGATCTCAATTCCTAAATTCCCTACTCCTTACTCCTTACTCCCTTCCCGCAGTACTATACTCAAACGTGATATTCCCATAAACCATATTTTCCGAAT
>MAXL01000249.1 GCA_001751005.1 Desulfobacterales bacterium S5133MH16 | reverse complement strand
TTCATTTTTTTACCTGAATGTAAATTTTGTGCATTTTGTAGCAAAAAAAGTTTGATTACACCACGAAGAACACGAAGGTTATATATTTTATTCTTCTTTTCCTTCGTGATCTTCGTGGTAAAAATAAAACCGATCTTTTTTTTTCTGGCTTATCCGGGTTAGGTATTATCCGATCATAATATTTTCTTCAGCATATTCGATACCGGTTATTAATTCTACACCCGCGATTAAATAGGAAAAGGTTAATACGCCTACCCGGCCGATTAACATTATGATAATAATTAAAAATTTCCCCGGACAGGTCATTTGGGTCGTCGCGCCCATGGAAAGGCCCACCGTCCCGAATGCTGAAACCACTTCAAAGAAATATGAAAGAAACTGTGAATGATGTTCACCGGAATCCATATTTTCCGGCGTGCTTAAAAGGAGTAAAAAAAACGCTGATAGAATTATAGTCATAGATATAACTACAAGCGATGTGCTTTTGGTTACCGTATCTTTGGGAATGCTTTTTTTGAACATGTTGACTCGAATTTTATTCCTCATACGGCTCCAGGCAAATTTTCCCAGAACAGCGGGGGTGGTCTTTTTTACCCCCCCGCCGCAAGAACCCGGAGAGGCGCCGACATACATTAAAAATATCATAAATGCAAGCGTTGCGTTGCCGAGAGTGGCAATATTGATCGTGTTGAATCCGGCGGTGCGACAGGTTATGGACTGAAAAAGAGAAGTTAGAAAACGGCCGACAAATGAGTGCCCCTGGATTGAAGCATTCTGTTCAACGCTCCAGAAAACTGCCGTGCCGGCGAGGATTAAAATGCCGGTTGTAATTAAAACGGTTTTTGTTTGAACAGACAGTTTTACTCGTTTTCCTTGTGACCGTAATACGGTTTTATATATGTCATAAACCACAGGGAACCCGATTCCGCCGAAGATAATCAAAGTACAGATCACAACATTTATAAAGACATCACCAGTGTAATCCATAAAACTGTTTGCGAACAGGGAAAATCCCGCGTTGCAAAATGCTGAGACAGAGTGGAACACAGCCATGTAGAGGGCCTCTGTTAATGGAAATTCTTTGGTCCAGTGAAAGGTTAGCAGCAGTATGCCGGACAGTTCCGTAATGACGGTGAACCAGAGAATTGACTTCACAAGCTGATTGATATCTTCACGCGGTGTATGGGCAAAAAGATCCTGCATGGCCATCCGCTGCTTAAAAGATACTTTCTTTCCGATCATCAGAAAGATAGTCACTGAAACCGTCATTACACCCAGTCCACCCAGTTGAATCAAAGCAAGAATAACATGTTGACCGAAAAGGGTAAAATAGGAGCCGGTATCTACGACGATCAGGCCGGTCACACAGACTGCGGATGTGGCGGTAAAGATTGCATCGATCAAAGAAATCGTTCCGGAAACAGTGGATGCCGGCAACAGAAGCAAAAATGTGCCGACACCGATCGTCACAAGGTAACTGGACAATAAGATTGTCCCGGGATGCATTTTTCTGAATGCTTTCATGATTTATCAGGAATTATACCGAGGCCCACCGGTGTAAGATAATGGAAATGAAATTCAAAGCAGATCCAATAGCCAATACGTTTTTTCTTTTAAATCATAAGCAAGTAACCTTATTAGAATGGTAAAATAACATCTTGCAACCTTTTTTTAACTTTTTTTGGGGTCGAAACGTAACTTATCAATTTTTGATGAACTCGTAAAAAGTCAAAATTGAGACGGCAAAGTAAAAAGTTCAAGTTCAAGGCGTCGCGAATTTCGTGGAATGAGGCGTACTGATGTACGCCGCAGTGAACACGAAATGAAGCGCAACGCAGAAATTGGACTTTTTACGAAGCCGTCAAATTTTAATCGGTCACAGTGTTCGATCTAACCGCGTCCGGTTCCGGATATTTCCATCCACCGCCCAGGGCCTTGTAGAGACGTATCAGATTGGAGGTCACGGCTCCATTGCTCTGATCCAGTTCATCCTGTAAGATGAGGAGCGCTCGTTGAGCGTCCAGCACATTATTAAAATCCACCAGACCGGCATGGTACTGGTCCTGGGCCACTATAGCGGCCCGCTGGGCTGCGGTCGCAGCTTTGGTGAGGGATTCCCGTCGGATCTGCTCTTTGGCATAGGACACAAGGATATTTTCCACCTCTTCCTGGGCCCTGAGCACAGCCGCTTCATATTGGATCAGTGCCTGCTCCTGACGGGCGGTTTGAACTTCGATATTCTGCCGGATGGCACCCCCGTGAAAGATATTCCAGGAGACGCCGGGCCCGATGCTCCAGGTTCGACTGGCCCATTCCAAGAAGTCTTCGCTGGAAAGGGACTCAAGTCCAATAGTGCCAAATAACCTAAATTTGGGATAGAGGTCCGCCGTAGCCACGCCGATGCGGGCTGTCTGGGCCGCAAGGTTGCGTTCGGCTCGGCGGATATCGGGCCGGTGGCGCAGGGTCTCGGCCGGAATCCCGATAACCACTGTTTTCGGTAGTTCCGGAATGGGTCGTTTCGCAGCTAGTTCCCGATGAAGTTTTCCAGGCTGCTCTCCCAGCAGGACTGCCAGACGATTTTTGGCTGCCTCCAGTCCCGTCTTCAGTGCCGGTATCTGGGAACGGGAGGTTTCCAGGATGCGCAAAGATTGTTGCACGGGCAACTCGTCGATGATCCCTGCCTGGTACCGCGATTGATTCAAGTCATAAGTTTCCTGCTGAGTTTTGATATTGGCCTCGGTCACCGCCAAACGGGCCTGGAAGGTCCGCACCTCCACATAGTTCAGGGCTACTTCGGCCAACAGGCTCACCAGCACGTTGTACAGGTCCTCCTGCGTGGCTTCGAGACTCGCCTGGGCTGCTTCCACCGAGCGGCGCACTCCGCCAAAAACGTCCAGTTCCCAGCCCGCGTCAAAATCGGCAGTATAAAGTTTGCTTTTTGTTCCCGTGCCGCTGTTTTCGCTGCTGCGTTGTTTTGAAGCTGAGGCCGCAGCATCCAGGGTCGGAAATAGATTTGCCTTGCTAATGCCCCGCAAAGCCCGGGCTTCACGGACTCTGGCTCGGGCGTTTTTCAGATCCAGATTGCCTTTAACAGCACGTGCTACAAGGCTGTCTAGTTCTGCGTCGTTCAGCGTGCTCCACCAGTGGGCCAAGGTTTCGGGCTTTAGGGAACCGGCGGTCAGGCCGCCCTGGAGTTCAGCGTGCCATTCATCCGGCGCGTCGGGCTTCACCCGGGTATAGTCCGGCCCAACCGCCGCACATCCGGCTAAGACCAGGGCGGTGATGGCAGCCAGCAGAACGTTCAGGGGGCATCGCACCCACCGGACTGCCTGATTATAGTAAGGTTTTTCGAGTGTTATAGATATCATGACCCTCTCGTAATACAATAAATTTATTTTAACCCTTCAAGAACTTTTTGAAATCCCAAATCTCAAACTCCAAATTCCAAACCGGTTCAACGCGCAGCGCAGGCGCTTGCGCCGCGTGTTGTAA
>MAXL01000248.1 GCA_001751005.1 Desulfobacterales bacterium S5133MH16 | reverse complement strand
TCTCCAGCGGCCTTGTTTCCAGAAAAGGATATTGTACACGATGCCCATCGTCAATGTCTGTGCAACCAAACTCCAGACTCCGGCACCCCAGAATGCCAGAGAGATTCCAACCACACCACTGGCCAGGGACGAGAGCAAACCTATCTTTGTCAAAAGAGCATAATTGAGTTCTTTGCGCAGTCGTGTACTCTGCACAGAGCTCAACGCACCAATGACAAATGAAAGCGACATTACCTGTGCCAGGGGGAGCAGTGCTTCGTTGTTGTAAAATTCACTGATCCAGGGGGCAGAAAAATAGGTCAACAGCGTCAGAAGCAGGCCGGCAATGACATTGAAATAAAAAACAGAAGAGTAGTGAACGGGGTGGAGCCTTCGTCGCTGGATGAGAGCGCCGCCCAAACCCACATCCGTAAAAACAGCGGCGATCCCGATGATCACCATCACCATAGCGATCAGTCCGAAGTCAGAAGGCTCCAGCAAGCGCGCCAGGAAAATGGAAACAACAAAGCCCATTCCCTGATTGGCCATCTTCCCGGCAAAGTCCCAAATGAAAGCTTTGACTCCCTGTTCTTTTAGACTGCTCAAAGTATTATACTATTTATCTTTCATAGCCCAGAAAAAGCATCATCTCTATTGGCACCTCTGACGATATCCATTATCAAAGTTTGCTGATCTTTTGTCAGGCTATAGTAAGACGGCAATACCAGAATACGGCTTGAAATATCACGAGAGAGAGGCATCACGGAAGACGCTTCGACATAGGGTAAAGTATCGAGGGAGGGATAGAAATAGCGTCTGGGAAATACTCCGGCATCATTCAGTGCCTTTTGTATCCTCAAAGTCTCATTCTCTGTTTTTAAAAGTATAGGGAAATACCTATAGTTTTGTGTACTGTGTTTGTTTTGCTTCTGAAATGATACAACATCTTTCAAACCACTCTCATAGCGTTCAAAGACACCTCTCTGATGATCTAAAACGATATCTATATCGTCCAGTACACACAGGCCCATCGCTGCCTCAAATTCATTCATTTTGGCATTGATCCCCAATGCTATGACAGAATCAGGCCCATCGATACCAAAGTTGATAAGCAGACGCGCCTCCCTTGCCAGTGCATCATCCTCAATGATCAAAGCACCGCCCTCAATCGTATGAAAAAGCTTTGTGGCATGAAAGCTGAGTATCGAAATATCGCCTTGGTTTAAGAGACTTTCGCCTTTGTATTGTGTATCAAAAGTATGCGCCGCATCATAGATCACTTTCAGGTTATGCTTTTTTGCTATCGATTCGATCTCCTCCACTTCACAGGCATTGCCAAAAATATGTACCGGAACAATCCCGCTTGTCTGCTCGGTGATCGCTGCTTCAATTTTTTTCGGATCGAGGTTGAATGTCTCTGAATCTATATCCGCAAAGGCGGGTTTAAGCCCGCCATAAGCCAGCGAACTGGTAGTTGCCACAAAAGAAAAAGGTGTCGTGATCACTTCTCCTTCCAGCCTGAGAAGTTTGTAGGCGATCCCCAAAGCCATCGTTCCGTTTGCCACCAGAACGATATTTTTCACACCTAGATAATCTGCCAATCTTTTTTCAAGTCTTTTAACCATTGGCCCATTGTTCGTAACCTGCCCGCTTTCAAATATCTCATCGATATATTTTTGGTATTTTTCTTTACTTGGGAGATAGGTTTTTGTTACATTAATCATTTAAAATTTTCAACTCTCTATTTTGTGTCATATTTAGAAACACCATTATACCGTAATCCATACTAAATTTTTGATAATAATAAGTTTAATAAATAATTAAGCTCTTTAGTCCTATAATTATATTAAGGGCTTAAAGGACTTGAAAGAGTTTAAGTCGAGTTCGTACAAGCTCAAATTTAAGAGATGTAGTGAAAGGATTTTTTCTGCATCTAATATAAAAAGGGGTTTTGTTATGACAAAGTTAGTTAAAAGTAGTTTGGCAGCAGCCTTGGTTTTAAGTATGTCACTGAGTGCTGGAGAGACATTTAAATATTCAGGAACCGGTGGATTTGACAATACAGCAACAGGGTCTCCGTTTGGATTTATGGGAACAGAAAATTTCTTAGATAATGTTAATACGAGTGCTATGACGCTTAACCCACCGATTGAGGGTAATCCGCAAAACCATCTGCACGATGGTAATTTGTGGCCGATGGTTGCGTGGGGTACGCCTCAAGATACAAGCCTCCCTCCGGCACTGGGACAAAGCGCACTGGGACTTGTGCCATATTTCAGCGGTATAGTATTAACTCCTGCTGCAGATGGACCATATGACGCAACAGTGGAAGCTGATGCACCAGTGGGAACATATACACCTGTCGGAGCAATCACTCATCACAATGTCCCCGTAGATGAGGATGGAGGTATAATCGCAGCTTCGGTCGTATGGACGATTAAAATATGGGATTCTACGGGTACGATTGAGCTCTTTGATCATACACAACCATTTCCATTTGCCGAATGGGAAACGCACAATGCAGTCAGCAGTAATCCCGATGAACCATATGCATTTGATGGGGGATTGAATCCCAGCATGACTGCAGACGAATATTGTCCTCGTGCGTTTCTTGGTTTAATGTCAGATCCGTATTACCAAACGAATATGTGGACAGGCGACGGAATGAGTCAATCCACCTGTGGTGATGCGGCACGCTATAGTGAAGATGGAGGGGCCCAGAAGGTTGGTAGCTTTCCATACGGAGATAAGACCTATGATGTTTATCTAACCGGTTTTTATACTTGTAATGATGATGCCGGTATTTACCATACGTTGACAGAATGTAGCGTTGTGCCGACTTTCTGGCAGAAGGAGGGGCAAAACAATACAGCGTATGTCATGT
>MAXL01000247.1 GCA_001751005.1 Desulfobacterales bacterium S5133MH16 | reverse complement strand
GCTCTTGCCGGATCCTGCTCCCCCGGTAACCGCAACTTTAAAAACTTTTTTTATGGTTTTGACCATATGGTATCCCAATAGACACAACCTGGAAATAATGATATAAATACGGTTTATGATAATCAAAAAAAAATGTAACGTCAAGAAAAGTAAAGAAATCAATGATTCATTTTAATTCAAATATTTTCTTTCAGACAAAAGGTGCATATATCATCGGGGGCTCGATCAGGGATCTGCTTCTGGATCGAATTCCAACCGACTATGACATTGCCGTCATGGGAAATCCAAAAAAATTTGCGGAAAAGATAGCCAAAAACATATCAGGTCGCCTGGTTAAGATGGGAAAACCGGGTCAGATGATCATTCGGGTGGTATCCAATGATAATATTTTTGATATAACCTCTTTAAACGGTTCTTTCATAGAAGACGACCTTAAAAAAAGAGATTTTACCATCAATGCCATGGCATATGATCTTTCTTCAGGAGAAATTATCGACTGCCTGGGGGGTCTTCGGGATTTGGCCGATAAAAAAGTTCGTATGGTTTCAGCAGATGTTTTTAAAAAAGATCCGATTCGTTTGATACGGGCCTATAGAATCGCTGCATGCTTGAATTTCCAAATCGAATCACAGACTGCTTCAGTTATAAGCACTTATGCAAAACTGATACAAAATTCAGCGGGTGAACGCATACGGGGCGAAATTTTCAAATTGCTGGGCACATCAAAATCCTATCATTATCTTTCCCAAATGGATGATGCCGGTCTTTTAACCGCCATCTTTCCCGATCTTGACCGGTTAAAAGAATGCCTTCAAAACAGCCATCATATTTATGACGTGTTTGAACATACAATGAAAGCTTATCAGCATCTTGAAACCATACTCAACGATCCGGCCAAGATTCTGCCGAATACTTCCATCCAGATCCGGCAATATCTTGATGAAGAAAAAACCGTGTTGCTTAAATATGCAATTCTGCTGCATGACATTGGAAAGCCTTGGACTAAAACTACAGACAACAGGGGAAAAATCCATTTCTACGGTCATTCGCGTAAAAGCGCCGATCTGGCTCAAAAAATCAGCCAAAAGCTGAAATTTTCCAATCGTGAAAAGCGTTTTATCGATTTTATTATCCGCAAGCATTTAAATCCGCTTTTTCTATTTACGGCCATGCAGAACAAAACGTTAACCCATAAAGGGGTAACCCGTTTTTTTATAAAATGCGGAGACAACACGCCTGCCCTGCTGTTACATACCATTGCTGATATCATGGCAAAACGAGACAAGCCAAATCAAACAAACAAGGCCTTCATATGGTTCGTAAAAGAGATGATTCGCAATTTTTTTTATGATTTTAAATGTAAAATCAAAGAACCGCCGCTGATTACAGGCCGTGACCTCATACATGAATTCGGGCTTATTCCTTCACCGCTATTCAAAACAATTCTAAACCTTGTGCAGGAAGAAAAATTAACAAATACAATTAAAAGCAGATCCGAGGCTCTGGCACTGGTAAGGGATTATCTATACAGTAAATAAATTCCAAATTCCAACACGCGGCGCACGCGCAGCGCAGGCGCTTGCGCCGCGTGAGCGCCTGCGCTGCGCGTGACCAAAACGGGTTATTCCGCACGGAGGGTTCAATTCGTTGTTCTATGTATACTTCCCCATAACCCTGCCGGCATGAATAGAACAACAAAGATGAGCACCGCCCCATACAGGAACTCATGGCCCGCCGGAATCAGAGGGTGAAAAATGAACTGATCCAAAGGATAAATAATTAGCGCAGCCAGAGCGGGTCCTATAATGGTAAACCGGCCTCCGCAAATAGCAAAGATCATGGGTATGGCGGCGAAATGAAGTCCATAGACCAGTCCCGGGTTGATATATCGTACCAGATGTGCATAACAGGCACCACTGATTCCGGTGAAAAAGGCACTTAGGAGCATAGAGAGCAATCGAAAACTGTCCGCCTGAATGCCGACGGCTTGGGAAGCGATTTCCTCTTCTCGGATGGCCTGAAGTGCCAGACCGATATTGGAACGAAATATGAATCCCACCAGGCCCAGCAATACCAGAAAATAAATAACCATAAGATAATAAGAGGCCGTAATACTGGAACCAAAATCGATATGCCATGGACCCAGGTGCAGTGAGGGAAATCCCGGCACCCCTACCAGTCCCAGGGAGCCTCGGGTCAGTTCATCCCAGTTGTCGGTAATAACTTTGGGAACTTCTATAAAGGCTAAGGTTGCCAGGGCAAAATAAGCTCCCCTCAGACGCATGCAGATCAGACCCATAATAAAACCCAGGCCGGTGGCGATAAATCCGGCTAAAGGAATGGTGATCCAGAGAGACAGACCCAAATTAAGACTTAAAAGGGCCGAAGCATAGGCGCCGGAACCGAAAAAAGCGGCGTGCCCAAGGGAAATCGACCCGCTCACGCCCAAAATATTCCAGGCAAGTGCCAGGGTAGCCAGGAGCAGGGCATGGGTAAAGACCTGCAGAATATAATCATTGTGCCGGACCAGAACCGGAAGCAGCAACAAGAGTAATAAAGCCATCCAAAGCCCCACGGTATATGTTTTTGAACCCTTGTTGAAGCCGTATGGAGCTTTTGTTGTTGAATTAATCATGATGTTTTCGTAAAAAGTCCGATTTAGACGGTTTCGTAAAAAGTTCAAATTCAAGGCGTGCAAATTTTGTAATCATGAGGCGTACTTTTCGTACGT
>MAXL01000246.1 GCA_001751005.1 Desulfobacterales bacterium S5133MH16 | reverse complement strand
TATCGTTATTAGAGGACTTTTTCAAGGTCATTATTTTATGATAACAGTTCACGGAATTTTTGAAATCCCAAATTCCAAACACTAATGACCTAACCCGGACAAGCCGGAACCAAGAAATATTTGCCACCAAAGCACAAAGACACAAAAGATAAACTTATTGATTTTTCTTAGTGCCTTAGTGACTTGGTGGCGAAATTAAAAAGTTTTGCGACTACAGCTCTGCCTCTTGAAACAGTTTGCGAAAATCAAGGTTGTTGACCATGTCTGTAAAGATTTCTCCCAGAACTTTTTCCACATCACCCTGAGAAAGCAATTTGTATCGTTTTGCACTGCCGCTGATCGTCTCTCTGGCGAGAAGCCGGTTCTCTTGTATGAGCCGGGCTTCATAACTGATTTCGGCAACCCATTTTCGATCGGCCAGATCCAGAAGAAAATTTTGCAGATCAATTTCAATGACCGGTTCTGTTTCTTTCTGCTCCGTTAAAATTTCTATTCCCATATTTTCAAGCCGTCTCGAAAATGCCGCCTCGAAAAGGGACGGAAGATCAAATGCGCCGATCACATAGTTCTTTTTTTCCCCTTTGGATAAAGAAAATAAAAAAAGGCCGGTAAAGTTTTTAAATTTGGCTTTGGCTTTTTCACCAAAAATAGCTTTATCGGATCGCATATCCTTTATTTCAAGGAACACTTTCTTACCCTTGAGGTCATAGGACGATAACGGGAGCCGGTAGTTGACATTAATGTAAGATTTTGTGGCACAAGCGGCACCCAAAACGCCAATAAGCATAACCAGGGAAAACAGCAAAACATTATGAATTGTTTTTTTCATTGATAGAACCTCCGTAGTTGTTTTATTAAACCGTTAGCAGAATTATCGTAACTTGCCAATACTATGTTTTAAGTTAAAGAAAAAACCTTGACTTTTTTTTATTCTAACCCTTATATCGCCATATGCTGACAGAACTCGAAAATGAAATCATTGCGTTAATTCAGGGCGATATCCCCATCACTCAGCGCCCATATCTCGAAATGGCACAAAAACTCGGGATTTCCGAAAAGACCCTTCTTGAACGGCTGAAAGATCTTTGTGATAAAGGGGTGATGCGGCGATTTGGTGCAACAATATATCATCAGAAATCAGGGTTTGAGGCAAATGCCATGGTGGCGTGGAAGGCTGATGAAGACCGCATTGATGACGCCGGAGAAAAGATGGCTTCTTTTAACGAGGTTTCACACTGTTACCGGCGGAATCCAACCGGCGATTGGCCGTATAATCTTTATACAATGATTCATGCAAAAGATGAAGAATCCTGCCGGGAAATTGCCCGCAATATTTCCGCAAAAACGTCAATCAACACTTACAGCCTTCTGTTCAGTCGTAAGGAATTGAAAAAGACATCCATGAAATATTTTCCTGCCGATGATGACAACTAATCCTTTCCGTAAACGCGATACCCCACATATTCTTCTGGTAAATCCCTGGATACATGATTTTGCTGCTTATGATTTCTGGGCCAAGCCCCTGGGGCTTCTCACCCTTGCATCCATACTCCGGCGCCATGGATTTAACATTACCTATTTAGACTGCATGGATCGTTTCCATGCAAAAGCGCCTCAAACCGATCCTTATGCCAGACACGGCCGGGGGCCTTATTTAAAAACCAAAATTCCGAAACCCGGCGGATTGGAAGACATCCCCCGGAATTTTTCCAGATACGGAATCAAAGAAAAGTGGTTCAGGGAAGATCTTCTTTGCATACAAAAGCCTGACCTGGTGTTAATGACCTCCATGATGACTTACTGGCACACAGGCGTTACGGAAACCATCGGTGTCATAAAAGACATCTTTCCTGATGTGACCATTGTTCTTGGGGGTATTTATGCCAGTCTCTGTCATGAGCATGCGCTGAACTGTTCCGGCGCTCACCGGATACAAACAGGACCCGGCGAAAAACATATTCTCAAACTGGTCGGTGAACATACCGGGTTTTCCGTAACCCCAACGTTTGATCCTGACGACCTTGACACCTACCCCTATCCGACATTTGAGCTTCAAAGAAAAATCACCTATATTCCCCTGCAAACTTCCAAAGGATGTCCGTTTGCCTGTCAATACTGTGCCTCACATTTTTTAAATCCAAAAAGAATGGTGCGAAATCCCGAATCTGTTGTAGAAGAGATAAAGTGTTGGCATGAAAAATATAACGTAAAAGATTTTGTATTCTACGATGATGCATTACTGGTGGATGCAGAAAAACATGCGGCCCCCATGCTCGAAGGGATAATCAATGCCGGCCTTAAGGTCCGTTTCCACACACCCAATGCCGTCCATATCCGTGAGATTTCAAAACAGACCGCCCGGTTGATGTTTCACGCAGGCTTCAAAACCCTGCGTTTGGGACTTGAAACAACATCTTTGGATATTCGAAATGAATTAGATAAAAAGGTAACGGTATCAGAATTTGTAAGGGCGGTAACCTGCCTGAAAAAGGCGGGCTTTGATAAAAACATGATTGGTGTATACCTGATGGCAGGTCTTCCGGGACAGCAGATCGAATCCATTGAGAATTCCATCCAAACCGTCAGACGAACCGGCGCAACCCCAATCCTGGCCTATTATTCTCCGATTCCCAAAACAGCGCTGTGGGGCCAAGCCGTTGCTTCCTCGCGCTACAATCTCGAATCAGACCCTATATTTACAAACAACGCCATCTTGCCTTGCCGGAATGAACCCTTTTCATGGCAAACCATTTCTCACCTGAAAAATCTTGCGGC
>MAXL01000245.1 GCA_001751005.1 Desulfobacterales bacterium S5133MH16 | reverse complement strand
CCAACTTCTGCGTTGTGCTGCATTTCGTAATCATTCAACGTACGACAAGTACGCCTCATAATTACAAAATTTGCACGCCTTGAATTTGAACTTTTTACAAAACCGTCTAAATCGGACTTTTTACGAAAACATCAAAGTTGCAGGTGTCGAAAATTGAAAAAAAACAAAAAAAGCCACTGGTCAGTGCCATTATTCCCACGTATAATCGTGGCTGGATAATCAAAGAGGCAATCGATTCTGTCCTGGCCCAGGATTTTAAAGATTTTGAACTTATTGTTGTTGATGACGGATCAACAGATAATACTCTCGAAATCCTCAATTCATTTCAGTGCGATATCAAGGTTCTCCGGCAGAGCAATCATGGGGTGAGTGCTGCTCGAAACCGGGGGATTGCGGCTGCATCAGGCCACTTTATCGCTTTTCTTGATTCGGACGATCTCTGGCTGCCGCGAAAGCTGGCACGCCAGGTTGATTTTTTCAATTCAAAACCTGACGCTTATATTTGCCAGACCGAGGAGATATGGGTCAGAAACAATGTGAGAGTCAATCCCAAAAAGAGGCACAAAAAACCTTGGGGAATGATTTTTGAACCCTCCCTGGCTCTGTGCCTGGTCAGCCCGTCGGCCGTGATGATCAGACGCTCTCTGTTTGAAAAAGTGGGGGGCTTCGATGAAACACTCCCTGCTTGCGAAGACTATGATTTATGGCTCAGAATAAGCTGCCGATATCCGGTTTGCCTTATCGACGCTCCGCTGATCATTAAACGGGGCGGACATAATGATCAGCTTTCCGCATCTCCGGGTCTCGACAAATTCCGAATAAAATCCTTAAAAAAAATAATTGAAAGCGACCTGCTTTCAAGGACCCAGCACCGTGCGGCGATAAAAACTCTCAAACAAAAATGTGTGATTTATGCGGCCGGATGTCGAAAACGGGGACGGGAAGATGAAGCGCTGTATTACATGTCGCTTTCAGAAAGATTTTAACATATACAACTTATTACCGGTATTTTTAAACCATCCTTTCAATTTCCCTTAATTTTTTTTCAAGCCGCTTTTTAGAAATCCGAACAGGTGTTTTAAGTTCCTGTGCAAAAATAGAGACTTTGTATTCTTCAATCAGCCAGAAATAATCCTCCACAGCCGCTTTTTTTTCTGCAGATGCCGGCGCCGATAATTCTTGCAGCAGTTTATTAAGGCGTTCGGTAAAAAATCGGACCTCTTTTTCCTTTGCCCTGTCCTTTTCAAAATTAACCAAAGCTCTTTGGGCACGCACACCGATAGTTTTTGTATATCTTACAAGGTGGATGAGATGATCGGTGTCGTAAAGATCCATAAACGTTTCAGGGACGAGTTTTTTAAGTTCCTCTCTTAAGTCTTCTAAAAATTTTATGGCGGTAGGGTTTGTGCGGTGAGCTATTTCCAGGTTATAAAATAGAGTTCTGGTTTCATGATAAGCCTCAAGAACAGACATGCTTCGATCCAATAGTTTTCGACCGCTTGGGAGAATTGCCGGCGCCACGGATTCGGCATGTGAATAAAAAGCATCTCTGGATCTTATGTTTTTACAAAACAGGGTGTTGATAATACTTTCATAAAGCTTTTTTTCAAAGCGTTTGGCCCCTCCAAAATAATTGGCCGTTTTTTCTTTTTCTTTAGGCAGGGTCAAGGCCTTTTTTAAAAACTTTAGATCCTTTGAAAAATAGATGGCAAATAACCTGGCGATACCATCTTTATGAAAATCGACCGCCTGTTCCGGTTGGAGAAACAGGCGTAAATTTATGCTCTTTTCCTCTTGAGATGCTTTCTGAAGACCGGGGTAAACAAGCCATTTTGAGTTGTTTTCACCGGTTATGCTGATGCTTTCACGTAAATCCGGAAAGTCCCAGCAGGTTATGCCGGTTCTTTCCCATTTTTTTCTGGCAGATTCGAATTCCCTCGATTCTTTTGAGTCGATTTTGCCTGAAATAGTCCGGCGTAAAATTGACGGATCTCTACCCGAGCAAAGTTCCTTGCCTTTCTGGTCGGTAATGGATATGCGCATTTTAAGATGGTCCGGCAAAAGATCCCAAGGCCAGGCCGATGCGGGGATATCAAGACCGAAGCGGTTATAAATAAAATTCCCAAGTTCTGTTATCAAAGAACGTTGCGTTTTTGGCATTTCATTGATGATACCATCGACGGTATTTGCAATAGGTACCAGTTTTTTACGGAAAACTTTGGGAAGACCTTTGATAAGCGCGGTTATTTTTTCTCTGTAGAGTCCGGGTACCAGCCAGTCCAGCGATTCCGACGGAACCATTGGGGCATGGGATACGGGTATTTTTACGGTTGCACCGTCCTCGTTTTTGTCGGGGTCGAATTTGTAGACACAATCAAATCCATGATCTCCTAAATTAATTCTGTCAGGGTAAAGAGACAGTTCTTTTTCATCCGGATGATAACGAAGAATATCCTCTGGTTTCATCCGCAAAAAAAGGTCGCTTTCCTTTTGTTTGATATGTTTTGAAAGGGTTCTAATATCATAACATCCGTTTAGCCTTTTATGGTAGAACTCGAACAATTCGGCATCACTGACAAGGACATCCCTTTTTCTGATCTTATCTTCCATACCCCCAACCTCATCGATCAGTTTCTGGTTGTGAAGCATAAAATCAAACTTTTTTTTAACATCACCGTGAACCAGCGCGCTTTGAATAAAAATGTCAGATGCCTGCTCAGGGTTAATCCTGCCATAGGATACGGGTCTTTGAGGAACGATAATAAGACCAAAAAGACTGACCTGTTCGGAAGCGACAACCTCACCCCGGTTTCTTTCCCAGTGTGGATGAAGATAGGTATATGTGCACAGGTTTTCACCCAGTTTTTCCAGCCAGTCACTGTCAATGTTTGCACACGTCCTGGCAAAAAGTCGCGATGTTTCAACCAGTTCAGCAGCCACAACCCATGATTTTGAATTATTGAAAAGGGTTGATCCCGGAAAGATCATTACTTCTTTTCCTTTTGTGGCTTGAAAAATATTGTTTTCTTTTTTCGCTGCAATATTGGAGAGAAAACCGCTCAAAATCGATTTGTGAATGGAAGCGTAAAGACTTTCGAATTTAGAGTGTTGAGCAGGATGTTTGGCTTTTGACGGTTGAGTCGGAGTGCTCTTTTTTATACGAGCGACCTGGTCCCGATATGTGTTATGATCCAAACCGTATTCTCTGAGCACTTCAGAAAGCTGGGCATGGATATCCCCCCATTCCCTCATCCTTTTAAAAGAAAGAAAGTGGGTCTTACAAAATTTCTTTATGTTTCTTGTGGTTTTTTCTTTTTGCCGGGTTTGCTGGTATTTTCGCCAGATATTGAGAAGGGTGATAAAATCGGATGAAGGATCATTAAACGTTTTGTGAATCTGATCGGCTTCCTGAGCTTTTTCTGCGGGCCGTTCTCTGGGATCCGGTATGCTCAGCGCAGCTGCAATTACCGTTATCTCTTCGAGACATGCTTGGGTCTGTGCTTCAATGAGCATCCGGGATATTCTGGGGTCAACCGGCATTTTTGCCATAAGCTTACCCTTTTCAGTGAGCGAAAAATGTGTTTTTATTTTTGATTTGTTTTGGAGCCGTCCAGGAACGATGGCTCCGAGTTCGTAAAGAAGATCAAACCCATCCTGTATGCTCTTTGATGCCGGCCGATCAATAAATGGAAAATCCGATATATCGCCCAGTTTCAGTGAGATCATTCTCAAGATGACTTCAGCGAGGTTGGCTCTTAAAATTTCGGGGGTAGTAAAAAGCGGACGGTTTTCAAACTCTTCTTCAGAAAAAAGGCGTATGCATACCCCGTTTTGAACCCTGCCGCATCTTCCTTTCCGCTGATTGGCGCTGCTTTTTGATATTGCGGTGACCGGAAGGGAGGTGGTTCTTGATCTTGGATTGTACCGGGATATGCGCGCCAGTCCGGTGTCGATGACATATTTAATCCCGGGTATGGTTATGGAGGTTTCAGCAATATTGGTTGCAATAATTATCTTTCTGGAGGGAATATGCGAGAAAACTTTTGATTGCTCGGAACCCGCAAGTCTGGCAAACAAAGGAAAGATAACCGTGTCTTTGTAATTCCTTGCTTTGATGAGTTCGCAGGTGTCTCGAATATCCTGTTCGGTGGGCATGAAGACGAGGAAATCCCCAACGGGGCTTTTTATTTGCAGATTGTCAATTGCACTGACAGCCATTTCAATATGGGTCTGTTCATCATTTTCTTCGAGTTTTGAGTCAATGGGGGAATACCGTATTTCGACCGGGTACATGCGACCGGATACTTCTATCACCGGCGCATTGTTGAAAGCCGCTGAAAATTTTTCCGTGTCAATGGTTGCAGAGGTTATGACAATCTTAAGGTCTTTTCTTTTTTTTAAAAGGGTCTTTAAAATTCCCAGAATAAAATCGATATTCAAGCTTCTTTCATGGGCCTCATCAACGATGATGGTATCGTAATCATTCAGATACGGATCATTCTGGGTTTCGGCCAGAAGGATACCGTCTGTCATGATTTTAATAAAGCCATGGGGACCGGTTTTATCTTTGAATCTGATTTTATACCCCACGGACCTGCCCAGCTCTTCTCCGAGTTCTTCGGCAATACGTCTGGAGACAGTGGTTGCAGCGATCCTTCTCGGCTGAGTACAGCCGATCTTGCCGTCGATGCCGCGTCCGGCTGCAAGACAGAATTTCGGTATTTGGGTGGTTTTACCGGAGCCGGTCTCACCGGAAATTATGACCACCCGGTTTTTGGAGATGGAATCTATAATATCGTCTTTTTTTGAAAAAATGGGGAGGGCATCATTATAGATCGGCTTCGGGCGGTTTGCTTTTCGCCATGATTTCTTTTTGATGGATGTTTGAAGCCTTTTTTCCAGCCGAACCAGTTTGTTTTTAATTTTATCTTCAGACGCGGTTTTGGTGCCGGATTGTTTAATCCGTATTATTTCATGACGGATTGCGTGTCTATCGGCAAGAAGCGCTTTGGGTAAAAGCGACTCAATTTTTTTCAACATATTATGGTAAATACAGCAAATAACTTTTATAAACGTTTTAAGGCTTTTCTAAGTGCAGCCGTGTGAAATTTGCCGGCCAGATGGACCGGGCTTTTACCGTAAATCGGGTCCCAGCCTGCAGGATCCGCTATGCAGTAGTATTGCACGTCCAGACCGATACGAATTATTGCTTCTTCAACGGGAAGGTTCTCAACGCGACGTGCTGTTTCCCAGGTCGCGCCACATGGAGCCCCGCGCAGCACGTTGATTCGGGTAACAATTCCATCAACAACCTTCACATCAAACTCCGGTGCTCCAAACTTGATTCCATAATTACCCAGGCAGACCTGCCGGGAGAGCCCGCATCAGATCGGGGGAGTAAAAGCTCCTTTGACACGAAATTTCTTTCCCGAGGCGACCACGGGAATTTTCTTGTCCCGGCAAACAACGGCAAGGTCATAAGAAAGGTCCGGATGTTTCAGATAATCCAGAACCAGGTCAGCCTCAATGTTCCTGGGTATATACTTTTTTGTATCGTCGATAACCGTAGGCAGATAAGCATCGATGGATATGATTTCTAGGGAAAAACAGTTGTTTCCGTATTGTCTGACACCCTCTATCTTTTTGATGCCGCTGCCGTTTTGCTGAAAAACCAAAATGTTTTGGATTTCAGAAGCAGGTTTTTGCGATGTATCCTTTGAGTTACTATTGTGCGTGCATTCTAGATCGTTCATTTTATGTCCTTTTAATAATGATGTTTTCGTAAAAAGTCCGATTTAGACGGTTTCGTAAAAAGTTCAAATTCAAGGCGTGCAAATTTTGTAATCATGAGGCGTACTTTTCGTACGT
>MAXL01000244.1 GCA_001751005.1 Desulfobacterales bacterium S5133MH16 | reverse complement strand
AGGTATTGTTTAAAAAAAGGATATAGATTTCAGGTTATAGCAAGGATAGTCGCGATATCTGCAAATCAAAGGAGAAGAACTGTCAATAAATGTGTCACTCTGATCTCGCTGTGCAGTTATTGACAGCCGGAGAGAATGTTGGTTAACGATAAAAGCTAAAAAACGGAAAATACAACCCGTCTTCTTTCACGAGCATGACATCGATCAAGCGAGCTGCTGGTTGTCCATCGTTTAAGGCGGCAATCGTTACGGACTTGATTTGACGAAGGAGTTTGAGCGTTTTTTCAATTTTTAAATCGTGCCCATTTTGGTGCCGCTTTGGGTATAGAAATCCGTCCATAGAAAATATTGTCCATAACCGAAAAAATCCTTCTGGCATATTTATTTCTTGCGATGAGCCAGACGATCAACCGGTGGGGAAAAGTCCTGGCATGGCTCCAGGGACAGACCTTCATGCATATGCAGCAGTCCGTCCCTGCTTTGGCCCAGTATCCGAAACAGGTCTCGTCATTTAACTTCCACTTTAAGGTTCCGTTAAATTCTTTTGGCTCATCATCATAAGGAATAGATTCTGAAGGGCAGCAAGTGGCGCATTTTTTACAAAATTTGCAAAAATCTTCTACTCCGATGTCCACTGGCTTATCAGGAATAAGGGGAAGGTTGGTTGTCACCGCACTCAGCCTTATCCTTGGGCCAAATTCTTTGGTCATCAGATATCCGAGCCGACCGACCTCCCCCAGTCCGGCATCGACGGCCAGTGGAGGTAGAATAGCCGTATAATGACGCAGGTGGTTGGCGGTGGCCTCATAACCGAGGTTGGCAATAAAGGCAGCAAGTTGAGTTGAAATATAGGCGCCTTTTGCGTAGTTTTTCATACTTTCAATGAGAGAGGGTGTGTGGGGGGCAGGGCCGACCATATCAAAGGACATCTCTTCGGCCACAACTATGGCGTATTTGTGGTCCGCAGGGATCTCCCTGCCCCACTCCTCCCAGTTTTCGTGAAAAATTTCACCCCGGTGAGAGTATATCCACAGGGGATTTATCTTTGCAATGCCTACCAGGTCGGCGCCGATGTTTGTCGCATACCCTTTGATTCTAATGGTTGCTTCGGAAGGGCTGAGATCAATTTTCTTGCCATTCATCAAGGGGTGTGAGTCAGGTTTGACTACTTCAGGGGAGCAAAGATGGATAGGTATGGAAATGGATGCCAAAAGGGCCGCTACATTGGGGCCTTCATCGGGTTTATCTATCAGACCGATTTTTCCCAAAGGGCCGCCCTTTTCCCTGCGTTCAGAGTCGTATTTTTCTAGTTCCGGATGGTCTCTGTAAAATTGATGATACTGCTTTGAACCCGGTCGAATGGATCGATTTCTTGCAAATACCTGTACCCTCTCATCAAAACGGTTTCCTTTGCTGACCATATATCCTGCCGTCCCCTGCAATGCTCGCAGGTTGGGTGCCGTTTTTCTCACCATGAAAATGGCAGCGAAAACCACCGTGATATAGCCGGCGATAAGCAGTACCATACCTGGGGCGGTTTTAAAGAACCCACTCAAGGCCATAAGGAGAAAGATGATCAAAAGAGCCGTCATGCCGGCAAACTGCACCGCGGCGAAAACAGTTGCTCGCCTCTCTTTTTCCCATACACTTGAGAAGAAAAAGGCAAGCCCGATGAATGCCTGTACTGCCAAACCCAGGACACCTAAAAAGATCAATACATCCACAATTATAAAAAAAGGCGATGCATTCATAACACGTTTGCCCCTTTCATTTTAGAATCAGATGACATGCCCTCGAAAAAAGACCTTATTTCATCTTCTGCGGAAGGGCTTCCCGGACAAGGCGGTCGGAAAGGGATTTGGTCTCACCCCACGATATACAATCGGTGGGACAGACCAGGGAGCATGCCGGAGCCTGGTCATTTTTCAGACGCTCGAAACACAGATCACACTTGATCGCGATTTCTTGATCATCATCATACTGCATGGCCCCGAAGGGGCACGCCTCCAAACACTCTTTACAACCGATGCAGACTTCTTTATCGATTAATACCAGCCCCATTTCATTTCTTGAAATAGCATCTACCGGGCAAGCTTCCTTGCACGGTGCGTCGGCACAATGGTGGCAGTAAACAGGATAAAAATCAGGAGATTTTTCAATAACACGCACCAGGCGCGGACCCACACCCAGTTGATGCTCCTGTTTACAGGCCACCTCGCAGGCATGACAGCCCATGCAGTTTTTTTTGTAAAACATTAAAGAGAACTTCGACATCGTTTTTCCTCCTTTGGATCTTTGTGTTCCTACACCGTCGAAATATTACACAAACAAACTCGCAGATTAGTTGCGCCAATAGCCGGATCCATGGACTCATGTGAATTGTCCGTCAGGATATTGATATTGGATATATCCCAGCCATGTCCCGTGTCTTTTATCTCTGGGTACCACCAGCCATGCTCTGCAACAATCACCTTAGGATCAATTCCCTCGTTAAGCTTGGCCCGCTCTTTTACCCTTCCCCGCGGCGATTCGATATAGACCCAATCTCCTTCTTCGATCCCGTGCTTTTGGGCGGTGTCCGGATGAATCTCCACAATGGGATCGGGCCGGATTTCCCGCAGCCACGGAATGTTGCGGTTGGCGAAATGAAAAAAGGTCGGTGTTCGCAATCCTGCATTGAGAATATAAGGATACTGATCACGCGATTCAGGCT
>MAXL01000243.1 GCA_001751005.1 Desulfobacterales bacterium S5133MH16 | reverse complement strand
GATTGTTTATTTTCGCCTTTGTCATGGTTTTTTCTTTGACTGCGGCCGGTTTTGCTGTTGCTGACGATTCAGCAATGCTTAAAGCCAATGAGGAAAAGGCCTGGGAAAAGGCGACGAAAGCATTCCCTGCGGAACGTCAGCTAACTGTTCAGCAATTCAAAGAACTTTATGACAAAGTAATGGCCGGACAGGAAAATGCCTATTTGGTTGATCTCCGGACCCATCCCGAATTTTATGCGGGTCATATTGCCGGAACGAACCATATCCATGCCGGTCATATGTATACGTTCCCCAAAAAAATCAAAAATAAAGACGCCAAAATCGTGGTGTGGTGCAGAACACATAAACGCGGGGCTTACGTAGAGGAAAGACTGGCACAATATGGTTACACCAATGTGTGGTGGTATAAGGACGGCATCGTAGGTTGGATCAAGGCAGGGCATCCCCTTTGCAATCAGTTTATGGGGCTGTTTAAAGTCACCGAATACCACAAGTACTTCACGGAAATCGATAAAGAGACCCAAAAGCCCTGGTATCGAATTCGAGAATTTCATCCCTATTAATAAAAAATGCCTTTCTTCAGGGGAAAAGTATCTTTGATTTTCCCTTGATAAATTCCTATTTTCATCTCTTTATATCATTATAAAACCGAATTCTTTCCGGCTCTTTATCCCCTCTGAAAATTTTTTGTTTGACAGGTATCGAATCATGCCATACATCCTTTTTCGAGTATATTAGTTTCTTAATTGTAAATTTTGTGCTTTTTGTGGCAAAACTTTTTCAATTCTGCCACTAAGGCACCAAGGCACGAAGAAAGAATAATAAATATATCCTTTGTGTCTTAGTGTCTTTGTGGCAAATGTTTTTGGTTCTGGCTCGTCCAGGTTAGGAGTTGCCATGAAAACATTTGTCAAAGTCATGAAAGCCCTTTCCGATCCCAACAGAGTAAAAATTTTAAAGCTGTTGCAGGAAAAGGTGATGTGTGTTTGCGAGCTGCAGAGTGCTATAGGAATTTCACAGCCCAGTGTTTCCAAGCATCTTAAAATACTGGAAGATGCGGGTTTGGTTGATTACCAGAAGGAGGGTCTATGGGTAAACTATTTTCTTGCCGACGGTAACCACAGTCCTTATGCGGCCAGCCTTCTGGGAAATATTAAGCACTGGCTGGACGATGATCCACAAATTGCCGAGTTGGTTAAAAAGGCGCCTTTTTTAAACCGGGAAGAAATATGTAAGCTATAATTTTTTTAACTCTATATATAGCCATATATGAATACAAATATATGTTTATGCCCATTTTCCGACATGAGGAGGGCGGTTCACAAATCAAGCCCCCGACGTTGCCGGAGGTTACTCACTTAAACACTTGTTTAAAAAGTTCTGCCACACAACGAAGTATTCATGGCCGCCCACAAGATATGTATCATTATGATCGGCTCCCGCAATCTCATAGAACTTCTTGGGATCCGGAGCTTTTTCCAATAGACGACGGGCCATGGAAACCGGGATTGTCTGATCGAATTGTCCGTGGATAAACAGAACCGGTGACTTAATTTTGTCAATCAATGACAAACTGTCATATTTAACGACCGACTTTGGTTGCGGTGCAAAGAAAGGGAAATATCGCTGCATCATATCGTCCGTTGAAGTAAAAGCAGCTTCAAGAATTATCCCCAGGCAGTCTTCTTTACTGGCAATATCCACTGCCAGAGCGGTTCCCAGAGATCGGCCGAACAACAATACGGAAGATTTTTGGAAACCCTTCTCGCTTGTCAGATATCGGAAGGCTCCGTGGGCATCGGAGAAGGTTCCGGCTTTTGAAATTTCACCCTGGCTCAGGCCGTATTCACGATAATCGAAAATAAAAATAGGAATTTTTAGGGCGTCATGCAGCTTTTTAAGATTATGCAGGCGATGGCTGATATTACCGGCATTGCCATGAAACCATAGCAATACGGCCCGTTCATCAGGCCCGTGAACAAACCAGCCGTGCAGGCGGGTGCCGTCCTGTGCGGGAAAAAAAACTTCTTCATAGGACTCTAACCCGTAATCTTTGGGTGTTGCTTCGATATATCTTTCCGGAAAGAATACAATACCTTTTTCTGACATGATATTAATCCTTGTTGGCTATAAATTGTGGATTGAGCCAATTACTTAAACCTAAGAATATTTTGTCGGATCGGCTACCCCTGCTTCTTTAAAACCTTTTTTTCTTAAAAAACAGCTGTCACACCGGCCGCATGCAAGACCCTGAGGCGAGGGGTCATAACAGCTGTGGGTCACAGAGTAATCCACGCCGAGCTGGACACCTTTTTTGATTATTTGTGCTTTGGTCAACCGGATAAGCGGGGTATTTATCTTGATTTTTGTAATTCCCTCTACCCCCGCCTTTGTGGCAAGATTTGCCATACGTTCAAATGCATCGATATACTCGGGCCGGCAATCCGGGTACCCGCTGTAGTCGATGGCGTTAACACCGATAAAAATGTCTGAGGATTCCAGAACCTCGGCCCACGCCAGGGCAAAGGAAAGAAATATGGTATTTCTTGCCGGAACGTACGTAACGGGTATCTCCTGAGACATGGTCGGTTTATCCCTGGCTTTGGGCACATCCATATCATCGGTAAGGGATGAACCGCCTATTCTTTTTAAGTCGATATTTATTACAAGGTGCTCTGCTGCACCGAGGGCGTCCGCTACTTTTTGGGCAGCTTCAAGTTCAACGGCGTG
>MAXL01000242.1 GCA_001751005.1 Desulfobacterales bacterium S5133MH16 | reverse complement strand
ATGGCTTTGACCCGGAAAATGTATCAGTCCATTCTACACTACGCTACTGTCCATCAATGGCCGAGTGCATTCTGGCAGAACGAGACAAGACCGAATGTAGTACAATCGTAGTCGGAAAAAGGGGACTTTCGCGAAGCGAAGAATTCCTTTTTGGCAGTATATCCAGCAAGATTGTCAATCATGCGCGTAACTGCTCGGTCTGGGTTGTGGAATAGCAATAGCCGGAATACGCAAGCTTGCGGGACATTGATAGGCTTGCGGGCTGGCATGTGGGACATATAAACGCTTGCTATTTTAATAAAAAACATTGAAAATAAATACAAAAATCAAAATTAATAATTACAAATAATTGAAAAGCTACGATCACTTATTCATATCAATATTAAGTTCCTGATGTTGAGCTGGAAAATCTTGTTATTTTTACATATACCTTCGATTCATTATTAATTCTTCAATGCCTGAAAATCTTAATACCTCATCAAACATGCAGGGTAGCTGCCCATGGAAAAGGAGAAAAAAGATTTTTGCAGACTGAAAAGCCAGGGATTTCGGATGGGAAGCTGCCTTGTGGAATCAGACGGGAAAAAAGTCCATGCATGCAAAGCAACCTTGAAGATGGAAAAAAATCAGATTTTCAGGCTTATCACCTCCATCCACCTGTCCCGGCCTGAAAATTATCTTTCGATCTACCAGTCAGGTTGCAATTTTTCCTGCAAAAAATGCCATTCATGGTATTTCTCTAAAGTAAGGGACGGTACCTGGTATTCACCCGAAGATATCCTTGATGAGGCAAAAAAATATGAAAAAAATGTGACCCTGACAGAACCGCGCGAAAGAGTTACGGCATGGCACGCCCATGATTCATGCCATTGCTGCGGTTCCTGCGTGATTAACAATGAACAATCACCGGGGTGTCCCGGAGTGCTCCCCCGGGAATCTGTTGTATTAAGCCCCCAGGGATTCGGACCGGCCCGGGACATCGTGGCTTTTACCGGGGGCGATATCACATGCTGCCCTGAATTTTACTGCGAATGTGCGAAACTCATAAAAGCCCAGACAAACCTGAAGGTTCTCATTGAAACAAACGGTTATGGCCTGACCGATGAAAATCTTTTACTTCTCAAAGAATCGGGAGTTGATTCCTTCTGGCTCGATATCAAGGCATTTGACAAGAAAAACCACAAGTGGCTCACCGGGTGCAGCAATGAAGAAATCCTTGAACTTCCTGAAAAAATATTAGAATCAGGGTTTGTTCTTGAAGTTCTCTCCCTTTACATCCCGGGTCTTGTTGAAACTTACGATCTTGAACAAATCGCAACCGTTCTTGTTAAGGCTGATCCTGAAATTCCATTTACAATACTTGCCTTTTTTCCGGAATACAAAATGAAGGATTACAGCAACCCGACTGTTCAGAACATGGTCGAAGCCTATAAAATGTGTAAAAAAACCGGACTCAGAAATATCAGGCTTGGGAACCTTGGAGTTTTCATAACCTCGGCAGAGGACCTTGAATTTTTAAGAAATAATGTCGACCAGAAAGATTTTTAGGTGAACCAGTTTTGATGAACGATTATCTTAAAGAACTTGAACACTGCGAGCTTTGTGAGCACAGGTGCGGCGTGAACAGGCTGGCTGGTGAAACCGGAGTTTGCAGGATGACAACTCCGGTTGTTGCTTCTGCTACCCTTCACCCGGCTCCCCCGGAAAGCTACACTGTTTTCATGGCTGGCTGCAACTTCAAGTGCCTGAACTGCCAGAACTGGTCAATCTCACAATACCCGGACAATGGTTACCCGCAAAGAGGATATGTTTCCCCGGAACTTCTGGCTGAAGAATCCGTTGATATTCTGAAATCAGTATCTGCAGGGTTGATCAGGGCGGACAGGATCTTTTTCTCAGGTGGAGAGCCGACAATTCACCTTCCTTATATTGAAAGGGTAGTAAAAGAGGCCAGGAAGATAAACCCTGATGTCAAGGTAAATTTCGATACAAACGGGTACCTCACAGAGAGCAGCCTGAAAAGGGTTGTTGAATTTACAACGTCCATCACCTTTGACATCAAGGCCTATGACGAGAAGATCCACCTTGCACTGACCGGTGCATCGTCCGAACCGGTTCTCAGAAATGCAAGGTACATTGCAGAACATGCGGGAGACAAGCTTTGGGAATACAGGGTAGTAGTAATACCGGAGATAAATATTGAAGATATAAAATCCCTTACCGGGTTTATTGCCGACATGAATCCCGAACTTCCGGTCTGTTTTCTATCCTTCAGGCCCAACTTTGTACTTGAGAATCATCCCGGAGCATCAATCGAGCTTATGGAAAAATGCATTGAAACGGCAAAAAAATCCGGCCTTGTTAATGTTAGCCGGGCAGGTCAAACCGGAATCCCCGGAAGTATTCCACCTTCTTTAAAAGGGATTGATGACGGAGCAAAGCTCGCCGGAGCATATGCGGCAAATGCCGGCTGCAGAAGCGACCAGAGGAACTGCACAACCTGCCTGTTTATAAATGACTGCGGTATAAAAAGATACATGCCTGGGGGATTTCCCGGACGTCTTTAATTAACTAACCAATCTGTATTTCCAGTCTCCTATTGCAAGTTATTTTGTTTTTTAAAGACGTCCTGGTTAGTTCCCGATTTTCTTTGATCCGTAAAGGTATGAATTTTTCATTGTTATATTGTCTTCTTATTTTATGCCGAACGATTACATGAGCCGATTTAACCGGAGCGAAGCGCAGGTTAAATTCGGTCTCGGCTTTTGGTCTTTTGGGGTCGGGCCACGGCAACCAACTACAATAACAGAGAAATAAGTCTAAAGCAGGCCCTAAAATCGTCTTAAACGACTCTTTTTGACCCCTAAAAAGACCTTTTAAGCTAAATTATATTTTAAAAAAATCATTAGACCTGCACTTTTGCACCTAAAATGGTATCTTTAAGACCAAAAAAACGGCCATTTATAGAGCTCTTTTTTTAAATTATCAGACACTTAGCGTGGCCCGGCCCCGATCCCAAAGACATATAAATGACAACCTAAAACTGACCCACTGCGCCAACCCCAAAAGGATGGAATTAATTTTATAGCAATTAAAAAAGAAAAGGCAGTAACGCTTAATCTTCTACTGCCTTGTGTTTATGATAGTTCTTTACTTATTTATGGAATGTCCCGCAACCCGTCCCGCAACCTTGCCTAACCTGCTGTCATTAATTGCTATTTCAACTTCTCATTAATTTTCATGCAAGATTCAGGTATTACAAGCTGCGTGTCGGTCTTTTCGATTGGACAGATTGCACTGAGTTCTGAGCTACCTGGCGAATTCGTGGATCACGGTCACTCACTAATTGGTTAAGGTGATGGGTCGCTTTTGAGTGAGGAATTTGTGTCAGCGCAACCGCGGCAGCGGCCCGCACTTGGTCACTGTTCCCTTTGTGAAAAAACAAAAACCTTTTGGTCTCCAGAATCTTTGAGAGTGCTTCAATGCAGGTGGGCCGGGCAATCTGCCCCAGAGCCCGGCAGCAAGCGACAAGCACTTGCTCATCTTTGCTCGAATTCAACAGCGTGATCAATTCCTTCTCCAGCTCCGGTGGCGGTGGGTTAAGCTTAGCCAGACATTTTATTGCCCCGATCGCAAGAATAGGCTGCTGACTTCTGACGAACTCAAGCAACCATTCAACGATCTGACCATCGTTTAGCCGCTCGGCCAGTCGATAGGCTGCTTCGCGGACCCTGGGGTCTTCATCACCCAGAGTAAAAACGAGCTCATCTTTAAAATCCGTGGTCAGGATATCCATGATGTCCAATATTCGCATTCGTTCTTCCGCGCTGATTTCCAAAACCAGCAATCGCTTGAGACGTTCGACGGCAGGGGGTCCTTGTTTCTGCAGCAAATTTGCAGCAATCTGTCTGGCACGATAATCCTGCTCTCTTTTAATAATATCGATCAACAGCACCGACACCTTCGGGCCAAGGCTTTGGAGCAACTGGGCCGCATTTCGCTGACGAGCCGGCTGACCTGATTTGAGATCTTCCACCAGAAGCTCTTGCGTGATGGGCTCAAGCTGCAAATCCAAACTAGGGGCCAGAATT
>MAXL01000241.1 GCA_001751005.1 Desulfobacterales bacterium S5133MH16 | reverse complement strand
GAGTTATTAAGAACAATTCGTCGCTAAATTATCCCATTGATTTTTTAGGTCATAATTTCATTCGGCTCGGGCTAACGCGCGCTAAAGCTCTTCAAACAGTCAGTCGGTTTCCAAGAGAAACACGCCGTCGCTACGCTGCATCGAAATCAAATGCGTTTACCCTGAGCACCTGATTTTCAATCGAGTAATGTTATGCTCCTAAATTTTTATGAAAAAAATCAGTTAGATCAGGGGCCATTTTTTTGTCGATATGTTTAAAACAATACAGAAAAACTTATAACTCGCTAAAATATAAGCTGAATTTTGTATATAAAAGACTCCGACTCGTGCAAAATTCAAGTATAAAATTGCAACAAATATCTTGGATAAAAAGCCGTTGTGTATTGGGAGAAAAAATGCTTTAAAGAAGTCCGATTAGAAATGTGGGCAAAAGGCAAAGGCACAATGAAGACAGCAATAATAGGCGCCGGCAGAAACAAAAGCGGCATTGGGCAATATATCGGAAAATATTTTCAGAAAAATCGGGCAAGTGTCGTATCGGTTCTGGGAACAACAGAAAAAACGGTGCGTAAGGCTTCTTCTATTCTAACACAATATGGAATCGATGCCGCTTACTATACGGATTTTAACAGCATGATGAAAAGAGAACGACCCGATGCGGTTGTTATCGCCTGCCCGGCACTGGCTCACTATGAATATTTGATAAACTGTGTTAAAGAAGGTGTGCATGTATTTTGTGAGAAACCATTTGTCTGGCAGGATAACACTGATATGGATATAACCTCATTATTAGAAAATATCTTTGAAACCGCCGAAAGCAATGACCTGATAATAGCAATGAATTCTCAATGGCCTTTTTCACTGCCATACTATGAACAGCTTTGTGGTCCAGTGGATAGTCAAAAAGTTGACACTTTTTTTATCAGACTGTCTCCTATGGTTTCCGGAAAAGAGATGATTTTAGAATCTGTTCCGCACGCCTTGAGCATTCTGTATATGGTATTTGGTGATGGAGAAATTGGCAATTTGAGTATTGAAGCGTATAAAGAAAAAATAATAACAACGTTTCATTATACCTTTACCACCAGTTATTGTGAGGTTATGATTGAGCTTGTAAGAACAATTCTTCCACCGCGCAGTTTTTCATATGGGTTCAATGATAAGATTATTCATCGGGTTTTGGATCTTGATACCTATGATATTTCTTTTAAGTATTCAGATAAAACCTTGAAGATAAGAGATCCTTTAGAATTATCGGTGCAAGATTTTATTTCGGCAGTTAGGGAAAAGCGGGAGCCGCTTATCGGTAAAGCACATATTATTAGCAATATGGTTCTGCTAAAAAAAATTTATAATTGTTGTGAAATAAGTTGAGAGATCAATATGAAGAAACTAAAGCACAAAGAACATGATTTCAGTTCCAAACTAAGGCAATCTTCTGTCATAGAAAGTCTTAAGAAATATATAACCTGGCAACGAAATACCGGAATAACGGGTGCCGGCCATTCACTCCCCAATTTGGCTCCGATATCCATAAACCTGGATTTGACGTCCGCCTGTAATTTTGCATGTCCGCACTGCGTTGATTCAAAAATTATCAATACCGGAGAATACTTAGATATAGAGGATGTTAAGCGTAGTTTAGACACCTTAAAATCCCGCGGTTTGTTATCCGTTATCCTCTTGGGAGGGGGTGAGCCCACCCTCCACAAAGATTTTGGTGAAATTGTTAAATACATAAAGAGGATAGGACTGCAGCTGGGAATCGTAACCAACGGATCAAGGCTTAGTCGCGCTATAAAAGTTGTTTCTTTATTAGAAAAAAATGACTGGATAAGGTTGTCTTTGGATGCTGCGAGTCAAAAAACCTTTGTCAAACTCCACAGGCCCAAAACCCATGTGACGTTACATGACATACTCCATAGTGCGCGAGAAGTGAAAATGGGCAATCCGAATATTTCCCTGGGCTATTCATTTGTTATTATGTGGGAAGGATTATACTTAAACGGACAGGCACTCTACCCGAATATCCATGAAATGACCGAAGCCGTGAGGCTGGCCCAAACGTACGGCTTTGATTATATTTCCTTTAAACCCTGTCTGATACGACTTCCGGAATCTCAAAAGGAAACTTTGTTAAATAGCATTGACAGAGAAAAAGAAAAACGCATTATAGAACATATTAAAAATAATTTTCGCGACGCAAAAAGAGCTGCAGACAATAAAATAAAGGTGCTTGAAAGTGTGAATTTACGGGCAATGATGGATAATAAGGTGCATGAGCTGAAAAGGCAGCCCAAAATATGTCATCTGCAGTTTTTCAACACGGTGGTCACGCCGTCCGGAATTTTTCACTGTCCGGCTTTCAGGGGAGTTGAAAAGGCCAAAATTGCAGAATTTAACGGATATGCGGGAAAAGAAAATTTCGATCAAACATTACAAAACCTAACACATTCTATTGCCGTCTTTAATGCTGAAAAGGAGTGCAATGTTGTGGGATGCTTTTATCATCATGTCAACTGGTGGATTGAAAATTTTATACATTCAGATAAGAGCGTTGATGAACTAGAAGAAATAGAAGACGACGACTTTTTTTTATAATAGTGGATTATGAGCGTTAAAAAAATATGTATTATACATCTGAATCAGATTGGGGATTTGATCTTTTCATTGCCTCTTTTAAAGGCCCTAAGAGAAAACTACCCGGATGCATCTATTCATTCTTTGGTTAAACCGTATCTGCAAGAACTCCTTGTTGATTCACCGTTCCTTGACATGGTAATCCCTCGAAAAAGCGGCCTGACAGCTAAATTCAACCTTTTAAAAAACATACGAAAGAACAACTATGACCTGGTGATATCTCTTGCCAGGGCTGAAGAATGCCTGATGTTAACCGCGTTAAGCGGAGCAAAAATCAAGGCCGGATTTTCTTATTTTCCATGGGATTTGTGTCTTAGCTTAAAAGAAAATATTGAAGGCCATAACAGCTGGTACAATAATGCCAAGCTGCTAAAACGTCTGAATGTCCCGGTTACAAAAACCGATTACGTTGGGCTTTTGAACGTGAATAAAAACAAAGCCGATCTGAGCTTGCCGGAAAAATTCGTCATCATTTCTCCGGGCACGTCTAAAAGAAGGCTTGCCAAGACCTGGCAAAAAGAAAAATTTGCACAGTTGATGATTTTGCTTAAAGAAAAATATGGGTTATCCGCTGTTCTTGTGGGTGGTGCGGACAATAAAGCAGACAACAGCAAGATAATAGAAATTTTAGAGCAAAAGAAGCGGGAAAAGGGTATTGATATTCTGGATCTGACCGGTAATATCAACCTTGCCAGTTTATGCTCAGTGATGAAAGGAGCAAGCTTATTTGTGGGTATCGATTCCGGTGTTATGCACATGGCGTCTTGTCTGAATATTCCTGTGGTGGGGCTTTTTGGTCCCACCGATCCGTTTTATGTAGGGCCTCAAAATAAAAAGAGTATTGTGGTGAGAGAGGAATCCATGGAATGCGTGCCCTGTTATTTAAAGAATTGCAAGCACAGGGACTGCATGAAAAATCTGGGTGTATCAAAAGTATTTGAAGCCTGCAAACAGCTCTTGATTCAGCAATGATAGAAAAACATATTCAACAACCATTCAAGGAGCCGGATAGATTGTGCGGCAAAGTAGCAACTTTTATCGCAAGTGTTCCCCATAAGCGTACTGCAAGTATCGGCAGGGTATTAGGAATACTTGTGTACTTTATTGATGTGAGGCATCGACGGATCGTCAGGCGCAACTTAAAATTCGTCTATCCGGAATGGTCGACCGAGCGAGTTAAAAGAAAATCCAAGCGCGTTTTTCAAAACCTGGGTATTACTATTCTGGAAATTTGTCAGATGATCTGTTTTTCCAGGGATGATATCATAAACAAAGTTAAAATCAGGGGTGAAGAGCATCTACTGAACGCCATGCATAACGATAAGGGGGCGATATTGATATCTGCCCATCTTGGAAACTGGGAAATTGGACTATTATATTTAGTTTTGCATTTTAATTTGCCCATCGTTTCTGTCGTAAGGCGGCTTCGAAACAATCTTGTTAATCGATGGATTCATAGATTAAGGACCCGGTTCGGAAATAGGATTATTGATAAAGACGACGCATTGCCTGAAATGGTTCGTGTATTACGACAAGGGAAAATACTTGGGATTATGATCGACCAGGGAACAAAAAGCTCTCTTGGTGTCAAGATTACCTTTTTCGGTAAATATATCACTGCCACACCAGCTGCTGCCCTGTTGGCCATGCGCTGTAAAAGTCCGGTCATACCCATTTTTTGTAATAGAAATGACGATGGAATGCTAAGTATAAACATAGAACCGCCCCTTATTCTTAAAAAAACCGATGATTTGCGAACGGATTTGAAAACCAATACTCAAATCATGACAGATGCTATCGAAAAAGCGATCCGGAGGTATCCGGAGCAATGGTTTTGGGTTCACAAGCGCTGGAGAAAGTACTATCCACATCTTTACTCAGAAGACATGGCCAGGCGCCGACGACGCAGGGCTATAAAAAACAGAGAGATCAGTCGGGAATGAGCTGAATTTTTTTTTTCAAATCTTTAAAAATTAAGAAGTCCATACGTTAAACGATGGAAATATTT
>MAXL01000240.1 GCA_001751005.1 Desulfobacterales bacterium S5133MH16 | reverse complement strand
TTGGATGCTTTTGAAAAATATGCGACTTGAAGGTCTCCATGGAAAGTTTGCCGGATTTATGACTACTAACCGCATTGAAAACCATGGATTCCAGCTCTCTGATATTCCCGGGAAAATGATAGGTGGAAAGCAGGATTGGCAGTTCATCGGGAGGGGTAGGTTTCTTTTTACGAAGAGCGTTAGACGCTTTCTCCAAAAAGTGCTCAACAAGAATATGTAAATCCTCTAAACGCTCACCAAGGGTTGGAATATGGATATGATGGTCACAAAGTCTATAGTAAAGGTCCTTACGAAACTTGCCGGACGACCGAAGCACATCAAGGTTCTGATTAGTAGCAACAATTATTCGGGCATTGGAACCCTTTGCAACATCTGATCCAAGGGGATAAAAATCTCCATCCTGTAAAAGTCGCAAGAGTTTTACCTGTGAAGTAGTACTCAGATCACCGATCTCATCCAGAAACAGTGTCCCGCCTGAGGCTTTTTCTATCAGACCGCTGCGGGTCTGCTCAGCACCGGTAAACGCGCCTTTTTTATGTCCAAAAAGCGTGTCTGCAAAAACATTATCATCCAAGCCCGCCACATTTACAGGAACAAAAGGTCCTTTACGGCTGCTCAGCGTGTGAACGGCTTTGGCAACCAACTCTTTGCCGACACCGGTTTCCCCGGTTATCAGTACCGGCCGAACACTGTTCGAAATCGCCTCAATGTATTGAAAAATGGGTCGCATGCTTGCACTGTTTGTCACTATTTCAGAAAATGCCTCGGGATTCTCCAGCTTATCCGAAAGCACATGGGCCTTTAGCAATCTGTTTTCCCTTTGCAATTCACGAAGTTCCACGGCCCGTTTTACCCCTCCGACAAGACTGCTCTTTTCAACCGGCTTAACCATATAGTCAAATGCACCGTGTTTCATGCATTTTACGGCGGTTTCCACATCGTTTGCCCCTGTAATAATAATGACGGGTACCTCCGGGAAGTCGCTGTTTATCAGCGGGAGCAGCTCTTCACCTGACACATACGGCATTCTCAAATCCAGCAGTATGACCTCGATCTTCCGCCCGGAAAGCATCAGCATGACATCTCGGCTGTCCTGACAACGGATGAAATTATTCATACTCGCAGAACGGAGTGCAATTTCGAAACTATCCAAAGTCTGTACTTCGTCATCCACCAGCATTATCGGTAAGTGAGGATATATAGACTCAGTCATTCTATTATCCCTTTCAACGTATGGTTTTTTTGATTAACGGGCAAGATAATCTTGGCCGTTGTTCCCTTCCCTATTTCTGATACAAAAGTCATTCTACCACCATGCTCTTCAACAATTCTTGAAGAAATTGACAAACCCAATCCAACGCCTCCTGAATCGTGTTTGGTGGTAAAAAACGGGTCCGTAATTTGCGCCAAACTCTCGGATGGAATCCCCACGCCTTCATCATTGACTTTAACCACAATATTATTCATCGCTTCATCCCAAGACGTTGAAACAAAAAGACCTGATTTTGAATCCGGGAGGGCCTGGCAAGCGTTTTGGATTAAATTTATAAAAACCTGTTCAAGCCGTTGGAAATTACCTGACAGCACGGGCAAATCCCTTCCATATTCTACTGAAAAATGACTTGTGGATTTCTTTATCATATTAGAGATGAGTGAGATGGCAGACTTTAAAACAGCATTAATATCCACCGATTGTGTCAAATCGGAAGTATCCTTCCGCACGAATTTCTTTAAGTCTTCAACGATTTGCATGATCCGTTTAGACCCATCCAATATTCCGGAAAACAATATCGGAATCTTTTCACGCATCTCGGTGTAGTTCATACCCCCTATGATAAAATCGCCATTCTTCTCATAGTATTCCTCAAGTATCGGTATAATACTTTCCCATGCCTCCAGCAACGTGGGAGTATTCAGCCTGATAAAATTATTGGGGTTATTAACCTCGTGGGCCACACCGGAGACAAGCGTTCCCAAAGCAACCATTTTACTGGCCTGAAAAAGCTGCTCTTGATGTAACCTTTCCCGCTCTTCAGCTTGCTTTCGCTCGGTGATGTCGCGTCCAACACCCCTAAATCCTGTGGGCTGACCTCTTGAATCACGAATCAGTGCTACGGAGCACTCGACAATTTTGCTTTTTCCATCCTTTGTGACGTTTTCCCAATCGAATGCCAGGGCAGGTTCCCCTGTTCGATAAACTTCGTTAAAAGTTTTGAATACTTTCTGAGCAGTATCTTCAGTCATAAATTGTCGATTGTTCATACCGACCAACTCTTCTTCAGAATAACCCAGATGTTTGCAAAAAGCCGGATTGATGAAGGTTACATTTCCAGACAGATCGACCTCATAATATCCGTCTTCAATGCTGCTAAGAATGTTTTTATATTTCTTTTCGCTTTCATTCAAAGCCTCCTCGGCCTGTACCCGATCGATAATTTCTCCTCTGTATGCTTGATAAGTCTCCTTCAATTCCTTAAACTGCATTTCTGATGTTTTAAAGGCTTTTGAAAAGCGAAGGGATATAATAAATGCCTGGGAAAAAATAAAAATAAAAAGGCCAAACGGAGCAAAATATCCGGTCTGGATTACATTTTCAGCATACATCATATCGTTTATGGCTGTTAAAGCTAAAATTATAAAGCCAAGAAGAAAAACAAAGGCTCCATCTCTCTTTCTGATCAAAGCAACAATTGGCACATAAAGTCCGTATATAATGGCTATCAGGGTTATGATTTGGTATGCTTGAAGTGTATGTGAGAAAACTCTTGCGGGGGTAAAAACCACAGCACATGAAAAAGCACAACCTAAAACTGCTATGAAATGGGAAACTCGCTTTGAAGTTTCCAGATAAAAAAGGGATTGCATAAATAGGATAAAAGCAGGAACGGCAAGATAAAAAGAAAGATATTCAAGCTTGATCATTAACTCCCAGGCTGTATTTGGGAAAAGATGAATAAAATATCTTTCACCTGTAGTGATGAGCCTTAACGCAACCAGAAAACAGAAAATACTAAAATAAAGCGGTGAACGATCCTTTTTTCTGAACGTAAAAAGACCAAGATGGTACAGCGCCATAATAAAAATACTACCCAATAAAAATAGATCAAATTTAAGCCTTTTCTCTTTGATCTCCCGAATTTCCTTCTCATGTCCCAACAGGACAACTTCTCTGGGTCCGCCTCGTCTGTGATGAAAATTAGACACCTGGAAAATGATCTCGATCTGGTTTGTTTCAACTTTAAAATCGATTACCTGGGGAAAATATCGAGGAGCTGTTGTTTCACGATCTTTCCCTGCCGTTCCTACTGAACATATCTTTTGTTCATTCAAATAGGCATTAAATGCAGTACCCATACTTAAAAATTTTAAAGAAAATGGTTCCTTTGGGTCATTGAGAAGAATTTTCAAGCGATATGTGGCATACCCATTTCCAGGAAGATTTTTTCCCTCCAGTTTATAGCTGTTCCAATACCCCGGCACTTTGATGAATCCGGTTTTTTTGGGCGGAGTTGCCTTTGAAAAATCCATGGGTTTTAAATGTTGTTTCCAGTAAAACTCATACTGGCCTGAAAGGTTAACCGGACCATCTCTTTTAAAATCCCAATCTGTTAGATCGAGAACTCCTTTAACCGCTTTAGGAGGAATCTTTTCTTGGAAATCATAACGGCAGGCAGCAAAAAGTAACAAGGGGGAAATAATTAAAAATAATAAATAGTTGAGCAAATTAGATCTCATAACCGTAACTTCTCAATAAATTGTGTAGGCGGGTCAATATCATTGTTTAATATCATTATAAATTGTTTATGTAAATCACAATGAATCAGGAGGCGGGAAGTTTATCTCAAGACCTCATCTTTAATATTCCATTCGATTATGATAAAAACCTTCCAAGCTTCAAACCCTATCCTTATTCTTTGGAATAATATTCATGGTTGTCATAAAACTTTCGGGGAATTTTATTTTGACTGTATTCCGGCGTTTTAAGTCTGGAACACCCGAGAATCATCCAAATCTTGGATAATCTTTCCTGGCCGTTGACCCGATGCCGGATTACCATTCAAACTTGGAATCCGACTTTTTTGCAATGCGATTGAACCGGAACATATCAAACTGTCCGGCATCAAGGGGCTGCTCTTTGAGATACTTTTGGTAGTGCCAGTC
>MAXL01000239.1 GCA_001751005.1 Desulfobacterales bacterium S5133MH16 | reverse complement strand
CTTCGGGCCGGCCGCGAAGGCAGGCCGGAGCATAAAATCTACGGCCGTACCGACATGCCGACCCTTTTGCACGGGGTGTACGGACTGGGGAGCAAGGATTTTAACAAATACAACGCTGCGGCGGTTATAGAGAATATGTGGGCATGTTTTCAGGGAAAGACGCGCGAGCATTTTCTCCGCGACTTTTTTGTCGGAATCGAAGGACCTTATACGTTAGAGCCCAAACCACTTTCAGACTACAAAGATCGTGAGCTTGGAATGACATTTATCGGCATCGGTGCAGAAGGCGTTAAGACGGCTTTAGAGACTGCGGCCCTTATTTATGCGGAAGGTAGTGACAACGGCAAAAGATATATTCAGTCCGGTGCGCGATACGGTGCTGCCAGGAAAGGGGCGCCGGTTTTTATGAACCTTAGGATCAGCTCCGATCCGATTCGCAATTCCTCGGAGCTAACCGAACACGATGTGCTTGCATTTTTCAACGATAAGTTTCTCTCCGGAGAGATTTTAAGGGATTATGTGGGAGGGCTGAATGAGAACGGTCTTCTTGTTATCAACAGCACCAGAACAAAAGACGAAATCATCGAATCGTTTTCGTCTGAAATGCGTGAGCTTATTTCAAAGAGAAAGATCAAAATAATTGTCCTGGATGCAACCCGAGCTGCCCTGAAGCACCTCAAACGGAACCTGCCCGGCGCCATGATGCTGGGTCTTATAAACGGTGAGACAAAGATACTTTCAGCCGATGAATTCGGAAACCGGTTTCAAAACATACTTGAGCAAAAACTGGGACCCAAAAAGGGTCGAGAGATTGTTGAATCGAACATCGCACTTTTAAATGAAGCAGCAAAACAGGTAACTTCAACACCGGATCAAATGGCCGGGGCATTTGCCGGGGTCTCGGATAGTCAGAAGCCGGTAGTGGCGGTTCAACCCGAAGATTTTGGCAAAGGGTATGGAACTGCCGGTTTGCGAACAAAGCTTTCCCAAAAAGATGAGATGGGCACCATCAAGCCGGTTAACCTGATTAAAGATTATCAGAAACAGTTTGACGAGGATATGGTTAAACCTATCCTGGAGGGTAAAAATGTTTCCTGGGATCGATTTTTGCCTGTGGTTCCATCGGCCACCAGCAGGTTTAGGGACATGAGCTATATCGGGACCCAGGTACCGGTGTGGGATGCGAAAAAATGCATTGCCTGCGGCATGTGTGCTGCTTTATGCCCGGATTCAGCGATCTATTCCACCATCACAGACGAGCCCATTCCGGATGATGCGGCAGCCTATTTCAAGGTTTTTAAGAAACCGCCCAGGGGTATCCCCTGGGAGAGATGCGCCATGAACCTCAACGTCATTGATGCCTCCTGCAAGGGGTGCGGGGTTTGTTCCCAGGTCTGTCCGGTGAATGCCTTTACCATGGTGGACAAATCACAAGTAAAAGATACGGATTTTCTGCCCGAAAAATATCAGGATCTTGATAACACTTACGATGCAGCCCATTATGTGGACCGGATGGCCATAAACCACCAGGTGCTCTTTGTCTTTTCCAAGCTTTATCCGGGCAAGCACACCCTATGTCCGGGCTGCGGCGAGGGGACCATCAACCTGTTGACCTTTTTTGCATTAGAAAGTTTGCGTAACAGTCCCAAAGGGATCGAGACCTTCTACCAGGGGATCAAGGTTCTATCGGATATAAACCGGCATGCCATAGATCACATGATCGACCGAGGGTTCAGCATCTACACGATCAATTCCACAGGCTGCAACCAGGTTTCCGAACTGGTCAATCCGTTCAACACCCGAATCTACCAGTCGGGTCACTACGGTTTCGGTACGGCATCTGCTGCTGCTCTGGGGGCCAAATTCAGTATGGACCAGGCATATCATAACGGTTTCAATGATGTATTGACCAAGATCATCGTTTTTGCCGGTGACGGCGCCATTTACGATATCGGCAACGGTCCCTTCAATTATGCCCTGGGCGAAAATTTCGATGTTACCTGGGTGATCTACAACAACGAGGGATACATGAACACCGGGGCCCAGAAATCGGGCGCCACCCGTTTCGGTTGTGAGAGATCTACATCCCCGATAGGGGTCAAACATGCCGGAAAGACCACCCTGCACCGGCGGATCGTCAGCCAGGCCACGGCAATTTCACATGTTTATTCGGCCAAGTTAACCGTGGACAATCCGTTTTACGCCATCAGGATATTAAAAGAGGCCATTGCTTATTGCGGCCCGTCTGTGGTGGAATTTTTCTCATACTGTTCACAGGGCCACCAGAGCCATGACTGGGCCGGTCCATTAATCTCAAGGATGATGAATGAGGCCAGGAAATGGCAGATTCAGGTGAGAAGGCCGTTCCAAAAGCTTGACATCTCGGCCAACCCCGATCCCGACAAGACATATCCGGCCAAAGGAAAATCGTTTAAAAAGGGTATCAAAAGAGAGCCGGCAACTTTCTATGATGTGGTGAGTATGCTGGGCCAGTACAACCGTCACATCAAGGCCCAGGAAGGTGACGTGATTCCCGAGCTTGTCTTTGTAAACGAGACCGTATCCCTTTTCAGGTGGTTCAGAAACCAGTACCTGGCCGGCTACCGTGATACTGTGCCGGCTGAAGAAGAAGTGGAGCGCATTGTAGCTGAAAGGTATAAGCTCTGATCCCTAATGTATGGAACCCGAATTATATACTTGACAAATGTTGAATTCAACAGAATTTATGACTGTTATTACCGATTCTACCTCCCTTTAAGATGCGGAGCCGGTTGCAGCCATTTGTTTTTATTGCCGTCGTAAAACCATTTGTCCGGGAATCCCCGACGCTTGAGATAGGAAGGATTTTCAACCCAGTTGATAAGTTCTAAATATGCCTGGTGAATTCTTCTGAAGGTGTCTGTATCTCCTCCAAGGTCTGGATGGTGTTTTTTTACTTGAAGCCGAAATGCACTTTTTATTATTTTTTCAAGTTTCGGAGAATTCAAATCCGATTTCCCAAGCTTTAAGTACATCAACGATGCCTTTTTAACGGCGGGGATTTTTATTTCCGGCGGCATTACGGAACAGAATGCAGGATCATTGCGTTTTGCTTTTTCGAATAAGAGACGAGTGGCAAGATAGTTTCGATTTGTTCGTTTTTTTTCAGCCCACCATGTATTTCCAAGAATATCGGACATAATACAGTAGTCCTGAGCGGGTTTTTTACCGGAAGAACGAGGATAGATAAAGCTGAAGATTTCTTTGGAATTGTAAGGAAGAACATCCATAACGATCATTACGTCAGTAAAATAAAAGGTCGCATAGCGGGTGTTTAACGTCTTGAGCAAACCGGTTCTTAAATCAAGCGTATACCTGAGCTTCTGTCGGCAATGGATGGAACAATACCTTCGCCGGCCAAGATTTTCAGCTGTGCCGCAGGAGAGACATTGGCCTTTTATCCTATAATTCGAGCTGGATATGTTTTTTTGTACTGAATTTTTCATAAGAAATGCGATTTATTGCTGGCTCTTGATGTATCCCCACTCAACCAGACGTTGATACGCATGTTTGGCCTTTTCGCCCTGGTTAACAATTTGAAGATATCTATAATACTCGTTAGCCGATTCCTTGATATGCTGCATCCCTTCCAGAGAGAACCCCTTAAAAAATAAAATGTTAGGATTACCGGACAATAATTTTTCATAATATTTAAATTCTTCATATGCTGAGGCGTAATCTTTTTGTTTGATTTTGGCAAATCCGGCAAGATAATATGCCTGACCCTCCTGTGGATAGACATTTTTTGCTTTTTCTGCAAAGGATCCGGCTTTGGCATAATGTTTCTGGGCCAGCTGGCATTTAGACATCATGACAAGTCCGGCATAATCCTCGGGGGTTTGCTTCAAGGCTTTTGAAAAATGGATTTCGGCTTCACCATATTTACCCTTGGCCATTAAGCTTTCGCCTTTTTGCATGGTTTGGATGGCGCCTTTTATGGACCGAATTTTTGTGGTATGGTCCATGTAGCGGTCCCTATACAGGGGAAAGTTTTGCGCATGCCGGTATTGCATACGGACAGCTTCCACAGCAGTACGATAACGCTCATCGCTCATGGGATGCGTG
>MAXL01000238.1 GCA_001751005.1 Desulfobacterales bacterium S5133MH16 | reverse complement strand
GGGTGAAAATCCTTAACTTCTCCGGCAATCTGAGTGTCAAATCCGGATGCATCGAACCGGGTTATCTCGGAAATCCCTGATTTGCCTTCACACAGCGCAGTCCACGTCTCTTCAACGCCGATACCCAGCGGCGTTACAAGCCCCAAACCTGTAATAACGACCCGACGGTCCAAAACGGTCTCTGTATCAACCATAATCGTAACGTCTCGAAAATTCTATCCCGATATAAGCGGGATCCAAATCACAAGTCTTTTAATGACAACCTGTTTAACGGATACCGATTTTTTAATTCGCCTGATACGCCGGAATTACGAGACATTAATGTGCATTAATGAAATCGAAAGCATCTTTGACCGTCACCAATTTCTCTGCTTCTTCATCAGGAATTTCAATATCGAACTCCTCTTCCATGGACATGATCAACTCCACAAGATCGAGCGAATCTGCACCAAGGTCATCCACAAAGGACGCCTCCGGCACAACTTCCTCAAGATCAACACTCAGCTTTTCCGCGATTATTTTTTTTACTTTATCCTCAATGGACATTCTGTTTACCCCCTTTTATATGTACATTCCACCACTTACATGAATTACCTGGCCGGTTAAGTAAGATGCACTTTCAGAAGCCAGAAAAGCAACAACGGCCGCAACATCTTCAGGCTGCCCCGCCCGTCCCAACGGAACCTGATCCAGCATTGCATTCCTTGCCTTTTCTGAAAGTAACGCAGTCATATCCGTTTCTATGAAACCCGGAGCGATTGCATTGACGGTAATGCCGCGCGGTGCAAGTTCTTTGGCAGCTGTTTTTGTAAGTCCAATTAAACCTGCCTTTGATGCCGAATAATTTGCCTGTCCCGCATTCCCGGTGACTCCCACAACCGACGCCATATTAATGATACGACCACAACGCTGCTTCATCATGGCTTTTGCAGCAATCCTCGTGCATGTAAACGCTCCCTTTAAATTAATATTTAAAACAGCATCCCAGTCCTTTTCCTTCATACGCACCAAAAGACCGTCTTTGGTTATACCGGCGTTATTCACGAGAACATCTATCCGCCCGGATTTGTCTAAAATTTCTTCGAAAAAGCTCACCACTTCTTTTTCTTCGGCAATGTTAACACTACTGCTGACTGCCGATCCCCCGGCATCGGCTACAAGTTTCTCAGTTTCAGCAGCAGCGGCAGCTTCAGCATCCGGATCACTTGGAGAAAAATAATTGAAATAGATGTGGGTGTCCGGTGCTGCCAATAATATACAAATAGCCCTGCCAATACCTCTCGAACCACCCGTAACGACAACAATGCGTTGTTTTTGTTCCGTCATGATTACCTCGCAAACAGTATGTCGGCAACCAGATCCATGTCATTTATGACATTTAGGCTGCTGCAAACCAGTTGGTTATAAGAATTTGTTTCCATAAAATCACGGGCCGCCTTTTGATCGAATACACCGGAACCCATCAGGATATTCAGCGCGTTCCGGGAAACAAGTTGCGCAACTTCATCGGCAAAAATCCTGGACATGGCTTTGACCTTTTCGGCCTCCGGGTCACCGGCTTTTGAAAGGGCCACGGCCTTACGCGCCAAGCTGGCCCCGATCTCCACATGGGTCATCATATCGGCCAGGGAAAACATGACATGCTGCTTGCGGGTCAGCCGGTTGTCATGAACCAACATAATGGTATTATTCAAAACTTCGGCCGCGAGCCCGTAAAACCGACATCCGGCATCGTTTACAGCGCTATCCATGTTTTCCATTTCCCGGCAGATGGCGTTATAAAATCCGCCCTTGGTTTTGCGGGTTTCTTTCCAGCGGAATGTGCTGATAATACTCTGCTGAATCTCGCTGGTCCCTTCATAGATGCAGGTGATCTTCACATCCCGCTTGATCTTCTCCACTTCAAACTCGGTCATATACCCATAACCGCCAAGTGCCTGGATGGCATCGTCCGCGGCCTTGTTGGCAGACTCGGTAGCAAACAGTTTGCTAATGGAACCTTCCACATGAAGGTCGGATTCGCCTGAATCGAGTCTGAGAGCGATTTCGTCCATATAGGTGGTCGCGGCCTGGAGTCTTACGGCATGGGGAACGACAAGCTTGTGAGTGTACCCCTGTTTTTCCGAAAGCGGAGATCCGAACTGAATCCGCTCTTTGGCATACGGAATCACGATCTCAAGAGCCGCTTCACAAGGCCCCAGGGCCATGGCGGCAACCATCAGCCGGGTATATCCAAAAACTTTATTGGCTTGTTTCATACCCTTGCCGGGAACCAAGCCGATGAGATTTTCAGCCGGAACCAAAACATCCGTAAAAGACAGTGGAGATGTGTTTGAAGCCCGGATGCCGTGCTTATCCTCACCCTTGCCCTGAACAAAGCCTGGTGTCCCCTTTTCCACGATAAAAAATGCAGGGCCTTCCGGTGTTTTAGCCAGCAGGGTAATGAAATCGGCATATCCTCCGGTAGATATAAATTGCTTGGTCCCGTTAATGGTATATCCTGTTATTTCTCCGGAATCATTTGTTACCGGTTCCGCTTTGGTCTTCAGTGACGCAAGGTTGCTGCCCGCACCCGGTTCTGTCACAGCATAGGCCACAAGGGTATTCCCCTCGGCAATGGCACCGAGCCATTTTGCTTTCTGTTCTTCGGTACCCCCCACAATTATCGGGTCGGCACCGAGCTGGATGGCAAAAAAAGCGGTTCCAATCCCCAAGCATATCTTACACATTTCACGAATCACCGCGCAACAGTCTCTGGTACCGCCTCCTATTCCGCCATAATCTTCAGAGATAAAAAGGAGCTGCAGGCCAATGTCAGGTCCCATTATTTCGCGGATCGTCTCTTCCGGGAAAATTTCATTTTTGTCATATTCAAGAATTTTTTCACGGGTTAAAAGACGATTCTTAAGCTGCCTGACCGTCTCTATAACCATCTGTCTCGACTCGGAATCCAATCCTATTAGCACAAGGTCTGCCTCGTTTGTATGTGAGGTCATCTATTTTTTTCCTTTAGCTTTTTTAGTGATGAAATCGTAAAAAGTTTTTTCCGAAGGATATGGAACATTTTTGAAGTGAGAAAAAATGACTTTTTACAAAACCGTCATTATTCGGTTCCAATTACAGCACGGCCCTTGTAAGTACCGCAATTGGGGCATGCATGGTAATAAAGCATTGCATCTCCGCATTGTGGACAGGTTATCCGATTCGGAATTGCAACTCTCTGGTGAATTCGTCGATTATTTCGATTTGACTTAGATTTCTTGCGTTTTTGTACGGCCATTAGTAATATTTTACCTTAACTATTTGATTATATTAATTATTTAGCATCATACAATCGTCATGATTAGAAATTGCGATTTAAGTAATTTAAACACAAAAGATTGTCAAGGGTTTTCCTACACATTTTTCTATTTTGTATCTACGTCCGACCATTACGGTTCCATGACGGCGAAAGGACATGCATGTTTATCAACTATTTGTTATAATTATATAATTAATTGTAAAATCCGTTTCTTTCTGTTCCGGCCAAAAAAATTAGGCGATTTGAGAGATCGTTCGATTTTCAACCGTAACCGTGCAGGCTGAAATGTATTTGATCTGTTTTACTCATGACTAATACTAATTCCATTGCCGCAAGTAATACCTTTCGTATCCTTACAAAAAGCGATTATCCCAAAATCCTGGGGGGCAGTTTTATCTTGACTCACCTTCCATTTTTGTGTATTTGAAGACTAAAATTCATTGAGGGATCGTCTAGCGGCAGGACGACGGGTTCTGGCCCCGTTAACCCAGGTTCGAATCCTGGTCCCTCAGCCAAACAACAATGGGTTATGATATTCTTTCATAACCCTTTTTTCTAACCTCTTTAATGGTCTTGTAAAAAGTCAAAAAATACTAAGGACCAACCCACTTGATGAATTTGAGTTTTTATGAATTCATCATCATTGAATGATGGCAACAGATACAAAAAGGTATATTCAGGTATACACCGGAGACGGCAAGGGCAAAACAACCGCCGCTTTAGGACTTTCCATTCGAGCTGCAGGCCATGGACTGAAAACATACATCGGCCAGTTCATGAAGGGGCAGCACTATGGCGAACTCACGGCATTACGTGATAACCCCTGCATCACAATTGAGCAGTATGGGGACATACAGTGCATTCATCGGGATCAAGTAACTCAAAAGAATATAGATCAGGCTGAACAAGGACTTATCAAGGCTCGTAACGCGATGCTCTCAGGCCAATATGACATTGTTATACTTGATGAGATCAATGTGACAGTCTGGTTTGGTCTGCTTACCGTAGAACAGGTTCTGGAATTTTTCGACCAGCGGCCCGAAAGCGTGGAACTTATCCTTACCGGACGCAATGCACCACAGGAGTTCATCCAATATGCCGACCTGGTTAGTGAGATAAAAGAAGTAAAACATTATTATAATCAGGGTATTTTAGCAAGAGACGGAATCGAACGATAAGGGGGCTTTAATGGGCGACCCCTTATCCTTTTTAAAACACAATCCCCGCATACCCCACAAAACTGTCCCCCGGACTTTTATCATAACTGGTTGCATACGCGATGGTTTCGGCTTTGCCAGCCCCGAGCTGTTTTGCAGCGGCAATTGCAGTTGCAGCCGCACCGCTGCAACAGGCATTCTGGTTTGCCAGGGCCTCTGAGATAACCTTGTCCGGATCCATGGCAAGCATGGCCTCGATAACCCTGCGGTCGTTCTCATTGCGCACCCAGTCCAAGGCCGCCGGACCCGTGCCATGGGATACAAACCCGTAATTCATACCGTAATGGGTGAGATCGGTCGAGCCGAGAACTTTAACCCGCAACCCCAGACGCTGTGAAATGTCGGCCACAGCCTTTCCGATTTCAAGAGATTTTTGTGTGGGCGGCACGCCCATGGGAACGATTTTTGTATCCCCAAAAAAATATTTTATAAAAGGAAGTTGAAGTTCGATGGTATTGTCCTGGGTAAAGTTTTCAGCAGTTTCGATCTGAAAGGTAAATTGTTCTACCAGTGCGCCTGCAAGGGACTTTTCGATTTCTATTGCACCAAAAGGAGTTTCCCACGCACCGTCGGTCATAATATAAGAGGGTGAGCGCGTGTGAAGATGCATCCCGAAAATTACAAAAACATCCGGAGGCTTTTCATCTTTGAGGCAATGGATTACGTTGCAGGCGATACTTCCTGAAAAATACCATCCCGCATGGGGTACGATCCCTCCGGTTAGGGCCCTCTGAGCAATGGTCTTTGTCGGGTACTCTTTTAGAAAACTTTTGATCTCTTTCTCACACCCGGCAGGGTTGCCCGGGTACCAGCTTCCTGAAAAAATAGACTTTCTAACTTTCATTGCAAACACCTCCTTTCTATGGTTTCAATTTGCCACATCCGGCCGAACAAGTCCAATATATTTTCGTGGAAAAAATCATAGAGCCGGATGTTCAAACGGTTGGACCAAATAACACCTTGACATAATACGGATTTGATTAGTATTTTGTTATAATTATCGCTAAAATGACCGGATTTTTCAGAATGAATCAAAATTTATAAGGGGTAGGAGTTGTTGATGAATTCAGGCAAAATATTTTCCACAAACATCCAAGTCAGATTCCGTGATTTTGATGCTCTTGGGCATGTTAATAATTCGGTATTCTTTACCTATTTTGAAGAGGGGCGAAAAAAATTCTCACAAAAATATTTCAAGGTTTCGGATCCTTCTGATTTCAGGTTTATAATGGCGCATATTCGCTGCGATTATATTGAACCGGTAATGTTCGTTGACAAGGTAACTCTTCAAATGTGGGTCAAGGATATCGGCACAAAAAGTTTTGCTTTTGAATATAAACTCGTCCATCAGTCAGACGAATCCATAGTATATGCAACCGGAGAATCGGTCCAGGTCTGTTACGATTACAAAAAAAATCAATCCATCGTTGTTTCAGACGAAATCAAAGCAAAATTAACCGCGTATCTTAAACAGTAACCATAATTTTTCATCAAGTTCAAGCGCTAATCGGGAGGTCCTTTTATGCCTATATATGAATATCAATGCGAAAAATGCCGTCATTGCTTTGAATTAATTGTTTTCAGCAGCGATGATAAAAAAATAACTTGCCCCAAATGCAACCATGGCCGGGTAAAAAGGCTTTTAAGCGCAACCTGCTTTATCGGCACGTCCGGTGGCGGCGGTTGCGACAGCCATGCGCCGAAAGGTTTCTCCTGAGCAAGCTAATTCTTGTTTGGCGGTCAGCCACAGATATGATGAAATTTATGATAAATGAGAATTAGATCTTTTCCAATAGGCATTTTTCTTGACAGACATAAAAAGTGGTGTTAACAAATTTTCAAAATTACAGGCACGTAGCTCAGGGGGAGAGCGCTACCTTGACACGGTAGAAGTCGTTGGTTCAAATCCAATCGTGCCTACCATGAAATTCAAGAGGTTACGGTTCACACTGCAACCTCTTTTTTTGTGC
>MAXL01000237.1 GCA_001751005.1 Desulfobacterales bacterium S5133MH16 | reverse complement strand
GCTTTGCCTCCGGCCCGGAGGGAACCGGTTTGGAATTTGGAGTTTGAAATTTGAGATTTATTTGAAATTTGATGCTTGAGATTTGTGATTTAATTGATCTTTGGGGCTTGGAATTTATGATTTTAAAAAATACGTGAACGGTTACAAAAAATAGTTGAGGATTATATGGCTAAAAAGCTCTGGGACGGCAGGTTTTCAGAAAAGACAGATAGAATCGTTGAAGACTTTACCTCATCCATCGATATAGATAAAAGGCTTTATTCCTATGATATTCAAGGGAGTATTGCCCATTGCCGCATGCTTGCCAAAACGTCTATTATTTCCGAAGAGGATGCTTCATCATTGATAGAAGGTCTTGGAGTGATAAAAAGAGAGATAGATCGTGGAGATTTTCAGTTTGATCAAAGCCTGGAGGATATCCATATGCATATTGAAGCCAGGCTTATCGAAAAAGTGGGAAAAGTCGCACAGAAGCTTCATACCGCAAGAAGCCGAAACGACCAGGTGGTTCTGGATGCAAGGATGTATTTGAGGGATGAGACGTTACATACAACCCATCGGCTGGTTATGCTCCAAAAGGTTATTGTGGATCTTGCTAAAATTCATATTGATGTTGTTTTGCCGGGATACACTCATTTGCAAAGAGCTCAACCCGTTCTTTTGTCCCACCATCTCATGGCGTATTATGAGATGTTTTTAAGAGATGCCCACAGGTTCGGTGACTGTTTGAAACGCATAAACGTGATGCCGCTGGGCAGTGCCGCCCTTGCCGGAACAACATATCCCATTGACAGGGAGTATGTGGCCGGGATTCTTGACTTTCCGGAAATATCGGCAAACAGCATGGATGCCGTCTCGGACAGGGATTTCATCATCGAATTTCTGTCAGCGGCAAGTATTTGCATGGTTCATTTGAGCCGTATGTCAGAAGAGTTAATTCTCTGGTCTTCATCGGAATTCGGTTTCATCGAGCTTCCGGATTCCTTTGCTACCGGCAGCAGTATTATGCCTCAAAAAAAGAATCCGGATGTGCCTGAACTTGTACGAGGGAAAACCGGCCGTGTTTTCGGGGATTTAATTTCTCTGTTAACGGTTATGAAATCATTGCCGTTGTCTTATAACCGGGACATGCAGGAGGATAAAACCGCACTGTTCAGCACGGTGGATATCTTATCGGAATGTTTAGAGATTTATATAAAAATGCTCCCCAAATTGAAGATAAACAAAGAAGCCATGCGACGTGCCACATCCACCGGGTTTTTAAATGCAACCGATATGGCGGATTATCTTGTAACAAAAGGCATGGCATTCCGGCAGGCCCATGACTGTGTGGGGAAAGCCGTTGCCTATGCATGGAGCAAAAAAAAGGAGCTTCATGAACTTACTTTAAAAGAGTTGAAATCCTTTTCTTCCCATATCAAAAAGGACATCTTTGAAATTTTAACCACTGAACAGATGATAAACCGTCGAAAATCTTTCGGCGGGACGGCGTTAACAAACGTAAGGGCTGCCATAAACAAGGCTGAAAAGGACCTTGCCGTCAACATAGGGGATTAATCTGTTGATGAAAAAAAAAATTTCTAAAAAATACAGTGTATGGATATGTTCAATTGTTATTTTGATTGCTTTTAATTTTTCAGCATGTGGTAAGAAGGGACCCCCCGGGCCGCCTGATCATGAAAAACCACCGGCGGCCGCACATCCACAGAATAATTGAAGAGTTAAGAAAAAAACCGATGAAATATTTTTATGATCCCTCAATGAATCAATTTTCAATCCTGTTTTTTTAAGGTGAATTAATGCATCATTTTTTTTACCGGAATAATGAATTGTATTGTGAAGATGTTCCCATCCGCATGATTGCCGAAAAGGTCGGCACTCCATTTTATTTATACAGCCACGCCACGTTAAAGCGCCATTTTCTTATTTTTAACGAGGCCTTCGAGGGTTTGGAACGGCTTGTATGCTTTTCTGCAAAGGCCAATACCAACCTCGCTGTTTTAAAACTGTTTAAAAGCCTTGGCAGCGGTCTCGATATTGTATCCGGCGGAGAACTGTATCGCGGATTAAAAGCCGGTTTCTCTCCTGATAAAATCGTCTATTCCGGAGTGGGAAAGCGAATCGATGAAATCGATTATGCTCTTGAAGCAGGCATTTTAATGTTCAATGTAGAGTCACTCGAAGAACTTGAGCTTATAGATAAAAGGGCGGGTTTTTTAAGAACAGAAGCGCCTGTGGCCATTCGGGTAAATCCTGACGTTGATCCAAAAACGCATCCGTATATCTCAACCGGTTTGAAAAAAAACAAATTCGGCATCGATATGGAGACGGCCATTGAAGGGTACAAGGTCGCAAGCCAGCTTAAGAACATCAATATCGTGGGCATCGATTGCCATATCGGATCACAGATTACAGATTCAAAACCTTTTATAGACGCTCTGGAAAGCTTAAAGAATCTGATAAATGAACTCAGGCAAATTGGAATCCAAATTAAATACATGGATATGGGTGGCGGTCTTGGAATAACCTATAATGATGAATCCCCGCCCCATCCCCGCGAATATGCCAGAGCGATTGTAGCGTCTCTTAAGGGCTCGCATCTTCACCTTATTCTGGAACCCGGAAGAGTTATTGTCGGAAATGCCGGAATACTGGTGAGCAGGGTTCTTTTCAGAAAGTCGGGAAAAGTCAAGGAGTTTGTTATTTCTGATGCCGGTATGAACGATCTGATGCGACCCACACTGTACGACGCGTTTCATGCCATAGAACCGGTGGTAAGAACAGAAGATAAGCCGATAACCGCAGACGTTGTGGGCCCGATTTGCGAGACCGGAGATTTTCTGGCAGTAGATCGCAAGATTCCCGATGTAAAGAAAGGCGATCTTTTTGCGGTGATGAGTGCCGGTGCGTATGGCTTTACCATGTCGTCCAATTACTGTTCCCGACCGAGAGCGGCCGAAGTAATGGTAAAAGATGACCGGTTTCATGTTGTCCGGGAGCGCGAGATCTATGAGGATCTTGTTGATGGTGAATCGCTGCCGCCGTTTCTTGATGATCAAGTTAAATAGGACGCCCCAGTACCATCTGCCGGAGCTACGGGGCAGGCAGATTTTCGCAGATATACACAGATAATATTGTTATTTTGCAATTTAAGAATCTTGATAATCTGTGTTCACCTGCCCGCTTGTGCCTTGCATGGCAGGCGGGTCTGTGTCCAAAAAAGGAAATTCCTATACTATGAAATTATTATGAAAAAAATTGATTTTTACAAGATGAGCGGAAGCGGCAACGATTTTATAATTGTTGACAACCGTAATAAAATTGTCGATGAAATCGATCTGCCAAATTTTATCGCCAAAGCATGCCGTAGAAAAATGTCCGTGGGTGCTGACGGTTTTATCCTTGTGGAAAACACTGATGCTGCGGATTTCAAGTGGCGCTTTTATAATTCCGACGGCAGTGTTGCGGAGATGTGCGGAAACGGCGCCAGGTGTGTTGCACGTTACGCATATTTAACTGGTATTGCAGGACCGGACATGTCCTTTGAAACCCAAGCCGGTATTGTTCAAGCCCATGTTGCCGGGGAGCGTGTTAAAGTAAAAATGACAGACCCGTTAGATCTTAAACTGGATTATCCCATTGAACTTAAAAACAGTTCGCTTTCCATCTCCAGTGTCAACACCGGTGTTCCTCATGTGGTGATTGTGAAAGACAGTATCGACACGGTTGAAGTTGTTAAAGTGGGCAGGGAGATACGGTTTAACCACAGGTTTGCTCCTGCCGGTACAAATGTAAATTTCGTGTGTCATTTAAAGGACAACATCATTAAAATTCGGACATATGAGCGGGGCGTTGAAGATGAAACTCTGGCATGCGGTACGGGGGCGATTGCCGGTGCCATTGTCATGGCTTGCAGAAAAAAGTTAAAGTCCCCCGTAAATGTTTTGGCTCGAAGTGGCGGATATCTAAATGTTTTTTATCAAGAAAATGACAGCAAATATCAAGACATTTATCTTCAAGGCGATGCTCGCATTATTTACAAGGCCCAGCTCTGTGAAGATGCATGGAAAGACGATTGCTGACCAATGGGAATTCATACTGCATACATCGGTGCAGGATCAAACATCGGGAATAAGCTTTTAAACTGTAAAAATGGTATTGCCGCCCTGACAAGAGACAACAAAACAGTATTGAAGGATCGATCTAAATTTTACAAAACCGAACCTGTCCATTACAAAGACCAGGACTGGTTCGTAAATTGGGTAGTGAAAATTGAAACCACCCTTGATCCTTTTGAGCTGTTAAATGAGCTTAAGTCCATAGAACGCGATACCGGGCGAGTATATAACCCCATACGGTTTGGTTCCCGGACTCTAGATCTGGATATCATTTTATATGATAACTTGGTGAAAAATTCGGCCGATCTGATTATCCCTCATCCCAGGATGTATAAAAGACGTTTTGTGTTACGGCCTATTTGTGATATAGATCCAAAAATCGTCCATCCGGTTTTAAAAAAAGATATGCAATATCTGTTGGATATTCTGGATGAAAATGAACAAAGGATCATTGAGTATCCATGCGATTACTAATCTTATTAGGCATTATATACCTTTGCTACAGAGTTCTGAAATCCTGGATGCTTCAAGGCAGATCACCGCAGAAAACGGTATTTAACAAAACCGCAGGCCAGATCGATGACGTCATGATCAAAGATCCTTTCTGTGAAATATATTTCCCTAAAAAAGACGGTGTGCATTTGAGAATCGACGGAAAGGATTTGTATTTTTGCAGCAAAGAATGCAGGGATAAATTTGTAGAAAAATATTCAAAAAAATAGAAATTAACCAGAACAAGCCGGAACCAAAAAAGATCGGTTTTATTTTTACCACGAAGATCACGAAGGAAAAGAAGAATAAAATATATAACCTTCGTGCTCTTCGTGTACTT
>MAXL01000236.1 GCA_001751005.1 Desulfobacterales bacterium S5133MH16 | reverse complement strand
ATCGGACTTTTTACGAAAACATCAAAATTAGTAAATACAGGATTTCGGTGTTAGGAGAAAAATGATGAACCAGATCAACAAAAAAAGCCCTAAGCACTTTCATATTATGGTTGTAGAAGACGAGGAACTCATCAGGGATATGATTCAGCAGAATATCGAATGGGCCGGCTATGACTGTACAATTGCCGAAAGCGGAATGGAAGCTTTAAAAATTCTGGACGGCGCCAGCAAAAAAATAGATATAATCATAACAGACATCAGAATGCCGGGTCTAAACGGAATTGAATTAACCAAGAAAGTCAAAGAAAATCATGATTCTGATGTTATCGTTATGACCGGATTTGCGGAAGATTTTGATTATGAAAAAGTTATCGAAAGCGGTGCAAGTGACTTTTTTCAAAAACCTATTAATCCCAAAGAGTTAATACTAAGACTAAAACGGGTTCTCAAAGAGCGCATCCTTCTTGCCGAGAGAAACCGGGCGGATAAGGAACTTAAAAAAAACATCGAAAAATTACAAAATGCTCAAGAACAAACTGTTGCCGCATTGGCATCCACGGCCGAAATCAGGGACCCTTACACTTCCGGTCACCAAAAGAATGTTACCAAACTCGCCTGTTCCATAGCAGAACATATGGGCCTTTCTGAAGATCTGATTAAAGGGCTCCGCATTGCAGGGTTGCTTCATGATATCGGCAAGATATCCGTACCGGCAGAGATTCTCAGTAAACCCGGCAAGATAACAAAAGACGAAAGAAATATTATTAAAAATCATTGTCGGGTGGGCTATGACATTTTAAAGAGCATAGAATTTCAATGGCCTGTTGCCAAAATCGTTTTGCAGCATCATGAAAGGATGGATGGATCCGGATACCCTCTGGGAATTCAAGGGGAGAAAATTCTTTTGGAAGCAAGAATCCTGGCGGTGGCAGATGTGATTGAGGCCATGTCCTCTCATCGACCTTACCGAGCGGCACTCGGCTTAGATGAGGCTTTGGAAGAAATCCGCATAAATCGAGGTATCTTATTTGATCCCGTGGTGGTGGACGCATGTTTGGATCTTGCTTCCAAAGGCAAAGTGAAATTTGAATAAAAGGAAAGCATATTTTACTTAAGAATTTTAAGCGGGTTATGAAATTTTATCAGCAGAATCACACAAGTCATAAAGGGGGCAGGTGGGGCAACCGGGCTTTCTTGCCTTGCAAACAGATCTTCCAAAGTAAATAAGTTGTAAACAAAAGTCATTCCACTCATTTTTGGGAATGATTTTCATCAGATCAAACTCGATTTTTACCGGATCATGGTTTTCTGTGAGCCCGAGTCTTCTCGAAATCCTTGCAACATGGGTATCCACAACAATTCCCGGAATACCAAACGCAGCGCCAAGGACCACATTGGCGGTTTTGCGGCCCACCCCGGGAAGTTTAACCAGCTCATCCAATGTTTGCGGCACTTCACCTTTGTAATTTTCTATGAGACGTGCAGAGCATTTTCTGATATTCTTTGTTTTGTTGCGAAAAAAACCTGTCGGTCGAATAAGTTTTTCAATGGTCTCACTGGATGCGTAGGCAAAAGCGTCCGGGGTTTTCAGTGTGTTGAACAAATCTTTTGTTACGCTGTTGACCTGTTTGTCCGTACACTGAGCGGACAGTATGGTTGCCACAAGCAGCTCAAAAGGGTTCCTGTAACGCAGCCGGGTTTTGACATTCGGAAATGTGGTTTTTAATATTTTACGGATTATGGCAATCCGGGCTTTATTTTTTTTGGGTATGGTTTTTTTTGACATTATCGATTCTTTGGGAAATAATGACGTTTAAAATGTTCGTAACCGGTTAAAAGTATTTTGTATTTATTTTTGAATTTTCGTTTATCATGAATTTATCTATAAATAAAGTGCGCGCTTTGGGCCTTTGTTCGGGCGGCCTCGACAGTATGCTCTCAGCGCTGGTTTTACGAAAACAGGGGATAGCCGTTGAATGGGTAACTTTTGAAACACCGTTCTTTTCATCTGAAAAGGCTCGGCAGGCATCAAGCCTAACCGGAATACCGTTATGGGTCAGAAACATAACCCAGGTTTACCTAAAGATGCTGAAAAATCCTCACTGCGGTTATGGAAAGTACATGAACCCTTGCATGGATTGTCATGCTTTAATGTTCAGACTGGCCGGTGCAATAATGAATGAAAATGAATTCGATTTTCTTTTCAGCGGCGAAGTTATCGGCCAGCGCCCCATGTCCCAAAATAAGCAGTCTCTTCGTTATGTGGAAAAACAGTCCGGGTTTGATGGCTATATATTGCGCCCGTTAAGTGCAAAAAGGCTGCCCATAACCATACCTGAAAAAAAGGGACTGGTAAACAGGGATCTCTTGTTGGATATTTCAGGGAGATCGCGAAAATCCCAGATAAAACTTGCCCAAGAATTCGGAATTACGAACTATCCTTCTCCAGCGGGCGGCTGCCTGTTAACAGACAAAAGCTATTCGTCCCGGCTAAAGGACCTCTTTGACCACCAGGATTCCTATACAGAAGAAGAACTTCATCTTCTAAAGCATGGGCGACATCTTCGCCTGAACAAAAACACTAAAATAATCGTTGGACGAACCCAGAGGGATAATGAAAAGATAAAAGAATATTATAACCCGTCTGTGGATACCCTAATTAAAATAAAAAATTTCCCGGGTCCCACCGTTCTGATGCCGCATGGCGGCGGCAAAGAAATTATGATTCTGGCAGCCTCAATATGTGCGGGTTACAGTAAGGCCCCGGATGCCACATCTGTGCAAGTTGGAGCCGTAACCCCCAAAGGAAATGAAATATTCAAGGTCATCTGCATCCCGCCGGCCGATATCAGGCATTTTTTAATATAACACCT
>MAXL01000235.1 GCA_001751005.1 Desulfobacterales bacterium S5133MH16 | reverse complement strand
TCAAGGCGTGCAAATTTTGTAATCATGAGGCGTACTTTTCGTACGTTGAATGATTACGAAATGCAGCGCAACGCAGAAGTTGGACTTTTTACGAAGCCATCATTTATAATTTAGATGTAAACATATGCAATAAAAAGAATAAGATGCCGATACAAAACAACAAGATAAATAAAGGCATTGTAACAAGATAGCTCACTGTATTTTGAATGCTGGCCCATGAAATGCTATTAATCCACTTAAAATTTCCCTGGCCAATGACACTGACAAGAGTTACGCTCTTGAAAGCCATTTTTTCTTCCATGCCCATTAATGAGGATATGGCTTGAAAAAGTAATACCAATCCACTGAAGAGCCACGAAACCAGACCGGCCATAGTATATTTCGACATAACTTACCTCTCTGATTATTGATCGCTAAACCCTAACCCCCATTTCTCACAAATAAACCGCTTTTTCCTCCTGATTTTTCAAGAAGGCATATATCAGAAATAGTCATGGTACGATCATAAGACTTGCACATATCATATAGGGTCAGTGCGGCTAAAGAAACTGCTGTCAAAGCTTCCATTTCAACACCGGTCTGATCGATGGCACGAACAGCGGCTTGGATTTTGATCGACTTTTTCACTTTATCCGGGAAAAAATCGATGGCAATATGGTTTATATTTAACGGGTGACACATGGGAATAAGATCTGAAGTCTTTTTTGCGGCCATGATACCGGCGATTCTTGCCGTCTCAAGAACATTCCCCTTTTTTGCCGTCTGATTGAGTATTTTCTCAAATGGTTCCTGACTCATGGAAACAACCCCCTGGGCCACTGCAACACGCAGAGTCGGTTCCTTGCCGGATACATCCACCATCCGAACACGCCCCTTTTTATCGATGTGGGTGAATTCTTTCATAAATCACTCCATTTTCAATGGATCCAATAATGATTTTTTTGTTATCTACATAATATACATTGTATCTACCCTATCCCGACGCTTTAGAAATTCAATTTGTTCATCTATTGTCGAAAACCCGGAAAGATCCAGTTCTTCAAATTCATCAGGAGCGGTATTGGTTTTTCTCATAACATTTTGAACAATTTCTTCCAATTGTTCTTTTGAAATTTTTGGGACTTTCGTAATAGAGCTTTTTTGCGGAACACCATTTTCGATTTTGAAATTATAGCTTACCATTTCTAACATTCCATGGATCTTTTCCTTTGTCAAAATTCGGTATTCAAAATGATAATGACGCCCGGCCATAGGACGAAAATAATAGAATTTATATAATCGTTCACCCTTTTTTATTCGTATTAAATAGTGATCATGTTCAGGGAGTGATTTTTTTGTCTTTACCTTTTTACGTTTCTTCTTCATATCAAATACCGCATATGGTTTCCAGGATGTCCCTCTTTACTAATCACAGTTCTTCATATTGACGTTTAACCTCGTCAGTCCCGTAGACCCTCTCAAGCCTGCGTACAATAAAGTGACCGCGTGCCATGTCCTGGAAATGATCGATAAAAATCGTGTTTATCAATGCACCTCCCGCTGCTCCAATTATAGGCACAGCCTGTGCTGCAATTTTCTCTGAGACGTTTACTCCAAAACGAGATGCAATTGTGGTTATGAACCTGGAAATCGCCGGAGCACCCCCTTCAGCAAACCCTTTTTTCGTTATGTATTTGACGGCCTCAGAAACCTCTCGGGAAAAAGCAGCCCGCACCACAAAATATCCGGTTTCTGTTGCATCGTCTCCGGGCAATTTCCCTCCAAGGGCAAAAACTTCCAGGCAAGCTAACTTTGCTTCAAGCGTTTTGATCTTTTCGCCTTCGCTCCGTGCGATATCGGCAATGGAGCGGAGCATGATGATTGTTGAGACAGGCAACTCCACTGTAAGGGCTGGCAGACCAAAAGCACCACCTACTGCACCGGAAGTTGCAGCAAGCATTTTGTGCAAAAAACTCCAAGAAGATACCCTTGGCCGATCATCCATGGTCATGACCGCAAATTCCAGTGCCTTGCGCAATGATTCTTTTGTAGTCTGCTGAACCATCTCTGACCATTTGGCGGGCAGAAGCTCAAACCCTTTATCAATAGCTGTTCCCAATGCATCGGTGATTCTTGCAGCCAGCCCCGGGTTTTCTAAGAGTTCTTTTGCATATTTCAGATCCTCAAATTCGTTTTGTGACATGGGCATTTTGATTCGTTTCCCTTCCAGCTTATGTTATTGCGCCGGTATTGCCAGCTAAGATTTCTGGGAACAGTATTGCCCCACTAGCGACTGTGATTCAGTCGTTAAAATCAATCCTAAAGTCTTCTCCCGGATAGTCAGTAAGAATCACTCTACGAAAGGAATACACCTCGGTAAATTGTTTTTCGCAAACAATGCAGTCAACGACTTGAAAGACCTCTTTGCCGTCATTTTCAATGTTACCATACGCTAAAATTTTTCTATCCACTCCGCAATAAGGGCAGTTTCGACCCCGCAATCTTTCTTTGGCCAACGCCTTATCCATAGTTTCATCCTCTTGCATTATAGGGTTCGCTTCTCACCGTATCTGGACATTGATTTAATTCCCAAACGTTTTATACGGTCCACTGAAACTTACGTTTAAGCCCATTGAAATAGTGCCATTTTTTGGTTAGACGCTGGAAACGTCCGGCGACAATTCCCGGGGAAATCTTAAGCTCATCCGCCAGACGGATTACATCTGCCTTTGCCCGGAATGAGGCAATTTTCGGATCTCGATCACGAGGGATTAGAATCTGTGCAGCAAACTCATTGGCTTTGCGCTCACGCGGGTCATCTATACTGCCGTCGTTGATATAAAGATCCTTCTTGCTGTCGTAAAGAACATGGCCGGCTTCGTGAAAAAAAGAAAACCAAAACTGATCCTCCATCTTGCCGCGAAGATTAAGCAGAATCATTGCCTTGGACGCTGACAGCCATTTTGTTGCCCCATGCCAGGGTACTTTT
>MAXL01000234.1 GCA_001751005.1 Desulfobacterales bacterium S5133MH16 | reverse complement strand
TTCTTGTTCAATTTCTCAAACATTTTCACCCTTCGTGCTAAAAAGTTCAAAAATAAAGCTAATTTTTGTAAGGCATTAAGGATTTACACGACAATAAGTTAACATAAAACTTATAGATACAACTTCGCTACTCCGGAATAGGGTTTTAGCGTTATATGCATTCAAAGGGTATTCGCTTAAAAGGAGAATGAAAATGGAAGAAACCTTACAACAACCGACAAAAAAACCATCGAAAGCGGTGTTTAAGGCGATTATTTTCGCAGCCTTTATTATCGGAGCCATTTTTTTGATCCGCTTTACACCGGTCAAAAATTATCTTACGGCCGAAGCTCTTGGCCGTTTTCTTGAAACTGCCGGTTTATGGGCACCGGTGGTATATATGGCGATCTATGCCGTGGGTGTTTGTCTTTTTCTTCCCGGTACCTTGTTGACGGGCCTGGGAGCCGCCATATTCGGGGCTTACTGGGGATTTTTATATGTATGGATTGGCGCCATGATCGGTGCCAGCGCTGCCTTCTTTATTGGACGAACTCTGGGAAGGGAATTCGCCGCTTCACTGATCGGCGACAAACTGATAAAATATGACGATGCGATTGAGCGTAACGGATTTGCAACCGTCCTATATCTTCGGCTGGTTTACTTTCCATTTACGCCCATGAACTTTGGCATGGGGCTGACCAAGGTCCGATTCTGGGACTATGTTACGGGAACCGGACTGGGGATTATCGTCGGCACGTTTATCTTCACCTTTTTTATCGGGACGCTGAAAGATGTATGGGCCTCCGGAAATTGGGGAGAGCTGATATCCTTTAAGGTTTTCTTCTCTATAGGGCTTTTTATCTTCTCGTTTTTCATCCCCAAGATCATAAAAAAGATAAAGGGCGAGAAATAGAAATCAAAGGCTAAGGAGAAAATTTATGTCCAAATTTCAAGCGGAAGGTCTTCAAGCCTTTGCCGAGTCTTTTAAACCCCTCATGGCAGGCAAAGGATAAAACTTTCGAAAATTTTATCAAAATTAAAATTGGAATAATATGACGAAAAACAAAACTGTAAGATTGACCCTTTATCGGTATGCCGGGAAGTTTCTTTTTTTCCGTATCAAAAAGCGTTGTAAGGAATGCGATATTTCCTACGCAATCCTTCAGAGGCTTATGAACGAACAGCTTCGTGGAAAGGCGGTTTCCCTGCGGATTGTCCCCTGGCTAGATAATTTTTGGAAGGTTATCTGGCGTGGCGGGTGGCATGCCCCTATCCTGACTGTGAACGAAAAGGTGTTTTCTCAGGGCAAAGTGCCGGATATACCAAAACTTTTATCAAAAATCGGGAAAATTTTAAATGATACATCCCTCATACAATTAGGAAAGGCGAAGATTGAAAAGGCATCAAGTCCCGAAGAAGACTCTGAAATTATCGTTTATTTTTCTCCGGCCTGTCCTCATTGCAGACAACTGCTTTCATATCTGGACACCAATGGAATCAAATATTCGGGCAAAGATGTGACGAAAACCGAATCTGCTCGGCAAGATGTAGAAAGACTTACCGGAAGACTTACCATACCTGTCGTTGTAATAAAAGGGGAAATCATAAACGGCTTGGACAGAAATCGTCTCAAAAACCTTCTTGGAATTTCAGCAGACGCCGAGAAGATGGTAAAATCAGATGTCCGGAACCTAATTCCCCATTTCACTGATAGCCAGCTCAGTAAAATTTATCAAAAAGCCAAAAATGTGCTGGATAAAAACCGGCTCAATGGCTGGACCATGCCGTCGAATCGACTTTATCCGCATCTTTGGAACTGGGATTCAGGGTTTATTTCACGCGGGTATCTTCACTACGATCCTGAAAGAGCATACACCGAACTTCGATCACTTTTCAGGGGACAATGGAGTGACGGCTTTCTTCCGCATATCATTTTCAACCCTGAGTATACCCATCATTTTCCGGGACCCGGCTACTGGAAGGCAGGTAATTCAGGAAAAGTTCCATCCGGCATTTTCACTTCAGGTATCAGCCAGCCCCCTGTACATGCCACCATGATCGTTGCGTCAGCAAAGCTTGATCCTGATAGGGAACGAGCGTTTTCATTTTTGAAGGAAATATATCCAAAACTAAAAAAGCTCCATGATTTTTATTTTACTGAGCGCGACCCACAATCTGAAAATCTTGTGTCTATTGTCCATCCCTGGGAATCAGGCCTTGATAATGCCCCGCTGTGGGATGAACCCCTTGCCGCCATAACAGACACAAGTGAATGGGCTTTAAGTATGCAAAAAAAATATGATGAGCTGGCGGAACAGGGAAATAGGCCCAAGCGCACTTATATTGAAAAGTATTCGTATCTTATTGAAAATTTGTATAAAAATAATTATAATTGGGGGAAAATATCGGGAAATCATCCGTTTTTAATCCAGGGAGTCCTTTTTAACTCTATTCTCTGTAAATCCGAACGAGACCTTGGAAAGATAGCAGAAGCCATAGGATATGATCCTTATATTCACTATGAAAAAGCAGATAAACTTAAAACAGCCATAAATAAAAAATTATATGATGAAACTGAAGGCATTTATTATAATTTTGATCTTGTGAACCAGAGACATATAAAACGGGATACCATTTTTTCATATATGCCTCTATTTGCCGGTATCCCGGACAAGGACATGGGAAAAAGGGTCTTGGATACCCTTCGAACCCATTGCTTCTGCATAGCAGATATGGACTGTGTTGCCATACCCAGCTATGATATGTGTCAGGTCGACTTTGATGGGGAATTTTACTGGAGAGGCCCGGTTTGGGTCAATATTAACTGGTATATTGCTCAGGGAGTAAGACAGTATGGCGAAGCAGAGCTTTCAGACTGGATTGAAAATTCATTAATTGCGCTTGCTGATCGCTACGGCTTTTATGAGTATTACGATCCTGATTCCGGCAGAGGACTGGGTGAGAAAGATTTTTCGTGGACGGCTGCATTGATTATTGATCTTATTGCCCAAAAATTAAGAAGTGAAAACTGAAAATAATAAAAACAGTGTCATTGCCCTTGATGTAGGTGGTAGTTCCGTTAAGAGCGGTCTGGTGAAATCCGATGGTTTAGTAGATTTTGTCTGCCATACGCCAATTAATAGCCAGGCTTCAAAAGAGAAGGTTCTTCGCGTCTTTATTGAAATTATTCAAACGTATTTGCCTAAGGTGAATCCTAATGAATTCTTAGGCATTGCAATTGGATTCCCCGGGCCATTTGATTATGAGAATGGATTATGCTTAATTCGGGGGCAGTCAAAATATGACAATCTCTATCAAGTGAACATAAGAGACGAATTATCAAAATTACTCGATTTCAAAAAACCAATTCTTTTTTGCAACGATGCCAAAGCCGCTATCACTGGTGAGGCGAATTATGGCGCTGGTCAAGATTTTTATCGGGTTCTTGGTATTACTCTTGGGACAGGGCTTGGTGCCGGCTTTATTGTAAACGGTGTTTCAGTACATGAAGGACAGGGGATACCACCAAGCGCAGAATTATTTCCTTTAATATTTAATGGGAAACGAGCTGATGACTTATTTTCGACAAGAGGATTAATTGAACGCTTTAAAAAAAGAGGTTTATATTACGACAATGTCGCCGAAGTTACAAAGGAAATTAAACGTGGCGACACCTTTCTTATGAAAGTGTTTCGCGAATTTGGAGAAGATTTAGGCCAATTTCTTCGTCCCTTTGTATATGATTTTACTGCTGATGTTTTAATCGTTTTGGGTGGTATTTCGAATGCACTAGATTACTTCCGCAGTAAGCTGGAAGCACAGCTTGATATCCCGGTCCACCCTGGAAAAATTCAAAATGCCGCATTACTTGGAGTTGCTAAATTATTTTATTACGAATAAAAAACTAACTCGTGTCCATCCATAAATGAGGATTTTTGTTCAAGATCAAGGCATGCGAAAAAAATAACCGCTTTTCCAGCATTCCAGTAATCCATCATTCCAATTGTGACCTGCCCGCTCGTGCCTTGCAATGGCAGGCGGGGCGAAGCGAACTAAGTTCTTTGGTTTTTATGTAAGGTCTTCATGTTTGAAACGACTATAATACAACTGATATCGAGTCGAACCTCGATGAGACATTACCAGTTACTTGTAGGTCGTTATCGGTTTTTGAATATCAATTCTTGTTTCTGATAAACATAAAAAGCAGTAACGAATCTATCTTCCAGTAACCGATAACATACGAATAATTCCTCATTGTGCGTTTTCGCTCAATTGGAGTTTCAAAGTTTTAAAAAAGAAGGAGAAAAATCATGAATACAAAAAACACAATAATATTGGCGGTCGTCTTTGGTATGCTAACCTTCGGTACCCTTTCCTGGGCAACAGGGAATCTGCCGTTAATGGCTGCCAAGACTCATCCAAACGCAGGTGGAACAGCCTCTTTTAGCGAGGACGGCTTGAGCATCCAGGCCAAAGGCCTTCAACCCGGCAAAGTTTATACGGTCTGGTTTGTAAATATGAAACCAAAAAAACATGAGATAGGAGCAGGCAACCCTCCGTATATGTTTAAAACGGATTCCAATGGAAATGGCATATATGAAACCCAACTTTCCGAATTGCCGTTCGGCAAGTGGGCCGTGCTTATGATTGTGCTTCATCCCAACGGAGATCCGACAGACATGAAAAATATGGTGGGTGCCCTGTCTACTAAGATTCCGGAAAACAGATAAACCGGATCAGCTTTTATGATCAGGTAAGCATCGACAGATCATTTAATCCACTCGTTAGTCGATCATGAATAGAGCCCGGTACAGATAGGTACCGGGCTTGGAACTTAAAAGATTGTGGTCACCCCAAAAGATGAAAAGCGTAAAATCTTTATGATAATCCACGCTCTTCATATATCATTCTTAAAGTGAACTAATAGCCGGAAGGCAAAAATTCATGCAAGAGTCTTAACAGACCAAATGGGCTTATTTTAACCCTACATCCTTTATGGCCTGCTTGCAACGCCCGCTCACCTGTTTGTCGTGCTTTTCGAGACATTCGAGCAGACGCCCTCTGGATGGGCTTTGTAACAATCAGGACACTTAACAAAATACCCTTCATATAAAGCACCACCTTGTAATCCAAACCCTCCCGCTGTGGGTGTGATATCAATTGTTACTTTGCACCCGCAGTCTGAACATTTACCTTTAAATGTGATATTTGATTTATCGGGGTTATCTTTAAATATTTTTTTTAATGCCAATATATCTATCATCAGTAATTACATCGTTCTTTTGAATGTTATATAATCTGTTTTATAAAGATGGGGCTTGGCAATCCTGTTGCTTTACCCCATCTTCAAACCCGTATGGTTATAGATAACTGGATATTTTATTTGACCGGTGTTAATTCAACCCGCCTGTTTTTG
>MAXL01000233.1 GCA_001751005.1 Desulfobacterales bacterium S5133MH16 | reverse complement strand
GCACAATCCTGGCCCCCGTAGCTCAGTGGATAGAGCATTGGATTCCTAATCCATGTGCCGCAAGTTCGATCCTTGCCGGGGGCACCAATAATAACAAGGGGTTATGTGTCATACTATAACCTCTTTTTCTGTATCTGCTACCATTTTGCTATCATTTGATTTAAAAATCGTATTTTGCCTACAAGCTGATTCCTGGTTGACCGGATTCATCAAGTGAGCATATACATTCAATATATAGTGTTGAAGGGATGATCTGGGTACGAGAAAACCTGTTAGACACAAATGGGCATTGCTAAAATAAAAGAAGAGGGGAAAGCCAACAATGACTGACAAGAAAAAAGCAGACCTAGCTGGACCTGGCATCGGCAACTATGATGACTTGGAAAAGATTCTACCCACAGACTACGAGCCTTTGCTTTCTCCAAAAGAAAGAATGAGGGCCGTCTTTGCAGTTAAGAACTACATTGAAGAGAATTTATGTAAGGAACTTAATCTGCAAATGGTGCAGGTACCCCTAATCGTTGACCGCGATAGCGGTGTGAATGATTACCTGGATCGCGACGGCTCACGAACACCGGTGGAGTTTCAGTGCGGGATTGGACTCGATAAACCCATACAAGCCCAGGTTGTTCAGGCAGCTACAAAGTGGAAACGCATGGCCCTCAAACAGTTTAGTTGCAATGTGGGTGAAGGCATATGTACCGACATGAAAGCTGTGCGCAAAGACTATTTTCTGGACCACGACCACAGCGCGTATGTAGACCAATGGGACTGGGAGCAGGTGATCACCGAGGACGACCGCAACCTTGACTTTCTTAAGGATATCGTTAACAAGCTTTGGAAGGTTATCCGGGGGGCGGGCAAGATGGCGCAAGAAAGGTTCCCCCAGTTAAAGACAAATAAATACCCTGATTTTCCAGAGCAACTCACATTTCTGCATGCCGAAGAAATGCTGGATTGGTACCCGGATCTGCCGCGGCAGGCGCGAGAGACTCGGACCCTTATGGAAAAATCCTCGGCGATTTTCATCATCGGTATTGGCTGGCCTTTAAAGGATGGGTACCCCCACGAGATGCGCGCTGCGGATTACGATGACTGGGCTACTGAGACCATCGTTAAAGGCGGTGAGCAGTATCATGGATTAAACGGAGATATCTTGGTGTGGAACCCGGTGACAAGACGGCGCCACGAACTGACGTCTATGGGGATACGGGTTACCAAGGAGACGCTTAAAATCCAGCTAAAGATGTCCGGCCAGGAAGAATTTCTCAATTTCCCCTACCACCGGGCCATCCTCAACGATGAGATTCCGCTGAGCATCGGAGGCGGAATCGGAGAGTCCAGAACCCACATGTACCTCCTGCGAACGGCCCATATCGGAGAGGTCGAAGTCTCTGTATGGCCGAAGATCCTCATGGATATGTGCGCAAAGAGAAACATCCATGTCTTAAAATAAGCAGATAGTTTAAACTCAAGGCAGTGATACGATTAACCTCTATGCACTTAACCCTGATTTCATGTAACTGTAATTTTTATATAAGTATCAGGGGCTTAAAATATTTGGGATATCTCTTTTTTCAATGGGGCAAATCGGTTTCACAAGGTTTGCCCTTTGATTTTTTGTCAGTTTTTGATATATGCAATAGGCAGAGACAAACCTCGCGTAGGGGTATTGGAAAAAAATATTACAGGAGGAAAAAGAGACAAATGAAGCGAGTCATACCGATGATAAAGCTGTTGGTGCTGGCGATATGTATGATTTCAATGCTGGCTATAGCCGGGTGCAGCAAGGTCAACAAAGAAAATTATGATAAAATCAAAATCGGAATGAGCTACGAGGAGGTCGTTGGGGTTCTGGGAAAACCGGACACATGCGAAGAACCGGTATTAAAAACGAAAAATTGTATGTGGGGATCATCTGACAAGCAGATCAAAATTAAGTTCGTGGTTGATACCGTTGCTTGGCGCTCCAGCAAGGGCATTTAACCTAAGCATTCTGAGTTGTATATTCGTACTATTGAAGGTTCAAAAGAACTTCATTATTCCTTTCAATGTGTAGAAAAGTTCGCGCAACACTGTTGTGTGTATGGCGACCCTTTAATCTATCTATTGGATTTGCCCTTTCTATTTTGTTGATATATGTAATGAACGGAATTAATTTCAGGATGTGTGTATGGCAAGTTATGTCAAAAATAAAAACGTAAAATCGAGGTGATAATTCGGGTCTCAAATCTTCAATAGCTGCGATGCTCTTCCTTGGTCGTGGCGTCCCTCCCTTTGCGGCTGTATGAGATTTCAATATGGGAGGACAATTAACACTGCCGCATGATCCGAAAAAGGTGGGTTGCTCTGACGCTTACTCTTACATTGACAATCAAGGAGAATTCCTCTATGGTTTTTCCCCAGCAAAGCAAGCTCTTATCACTTCGCTTTACTCACTATCACTAAGGAGAAAACCATTATGAGAGGTAAACTAACAATCATTTTATTGATCGTTTTTTTCGCAAGCCCGCTAGCAGCTCAAGAACTCACAGGAACCCTTCAACAGATTAAAAAATCTGGTCAAATCAGAATCGGCTATCGTGTGTCTGAACCACCCATGTCATTTTTGGACAAAGACGGCAACCCGACTGGTTATTCTATTGATATCTGTAAAAGTATCGTAACTGAAGTTGAAAACAAAATTGGTGCGGACGTAAAGGTGGAATATGTTCCCGTAACAGCTGATGGGCGATTTAAAGCCCTGGGCGATAACAAAATTGACATATTATGTGGCTCAACTACTAAAACGCTTTCCCGTAGTGAACTTGTTGACTTTACGCAACTGACATTTGTCACCGGCGCTTCACTAAT
>MAXL01000232.1 GCA_001751005.1 Desulfobacterales bacterium S5133MH16 | reverse complement strand
TTTTGAACCTTTTTTTTCAAAATGCGCATCGCTTTTTCAAGGTCATTGTCAAAAACCTGGACCTGAATATCCTTCAAATTATTCGCCTCCTTTTTTCCATCAGCGGCAAATTGAGATCTTTGAAAAACGCTAAATTTAGGTTTTACCTAATCCCGACGTTAGTCTCAAATTATTTATTATTTCCGATGGTTATTTTTTTCTTAATATTAAACTCATTTACATATATATAAATCTATTAATTGGCAAGGAAAAATATTTATTATGTGGTAAAAAAAACATTCGGTCAAAAATTTTGCAAAAAAATGTGCCCGGACTGAAAAATCAGTTCACGGACACATTAAACAAAAAAAGTGTTCACCGTTCAGAGGTTCGGGGTTAATGGCCTTTCGGTTATTTATTTTTTAAAACAAATTCTTCACCTTAATGGATAGAGACTTTTAAAAGTCGTGCTTATTAAAATTTTACAATTTTGAAACAAGCTCTGTTGTAACTTCTTTTACGCTCGGTGCGCCGTCCAGCGTAATGTATTTCATTGAACCTTCTTTGGCGGCAAGGTCTTTGAAATAGTAGGATGATGCAAGGGTTCCGGTATCGGTGTCATAGTATATTCCGTGGCGTTTGTTGATTGCATCCTCATCCTGGTCATCGTCTCTGGTCTTTAAATCACCACCGCAAACACGGCATTTGTCCCCGTCAGGTTTGATGGCATCAATATAGATGTTATTGGGATGGTTATTGTCATTGACACAGAGTCTGCGCCCCATGATCCTGTTTTTTGCAATTTCTCGGTCCAGAAGTATTTCCACGACAATATCGAGGCCGATGCCGGCCTCTTTGAGTGATTCATCAAGTTTGATCGCCTGGTTCTTGTTTCTCGGAAACCCGTCCAGAAGCCAGCCGTTTTTACAATCAGCCTGTTTGAGGCGGTCGAGTATCATCGGGATGGTAATCTCATCCGGTACCAGATCACCCTTGTCGATGTATTCCTTGGCTTTTGTGCCGAGTTCGGTCCCTTTTGAGATGTTATCACGAAAAATAGCTCCGGATTCAATGTGAGGGGTATTATATTCATCCTTTAAAATGGCTCCCTGGGTTCCTTTGCCGCTGCCGTTTGGCCCAAAAAACAAAATGTTCATGTTCGATCTCCTTTCATCATTGTTTTTATGATCTATAATCTACAAACTTTTTAACATATCATTATTCTCGGCTTTACTATATAACTGGCCCAGCATTGTCAAGGGTTATCCTTTCGTAACAAAACGCTCAATTTAGTTAAAAATTGTTTCATTGATAATAATTTTTCTGATACAATCAATTGGTTTCAAAGAACGATACGGTTACCGGATCTAGGATTTTTCTTCAATTAATGCTGCCAAAAACATTGCGGAACATATCGTGATACTATTACAACTGCAAGCAATAAGTAAGAAATTCAACGATTTTAACGCGCTGAACAGAATCGATTTTTCTGTCAACCAAGGAGAGATCGTCGGACTGGTGGGACCCAACGGCGCCGGAAAAACAACTTTGTTCAATATTATCAGCGGCCGTTTAAAACCCAGCAGCGGAAACATCCTGTTTGAGGGTAAGAAGATTAACGGTCTCAAACCTCACCGTATCTGCCGCCTGGGAATCAGCAGAACTTTTCAGTCATCACGACCGTTTATTAAGATGACTGCTTTGAACAACATACTGGTTGGACACCTCTTTGGCAAAGGTTTTCGTCTTCGCACACGGCCTGAAGATGTGCAAATGGCAAGGGATCTCCTGGAAGTAGTCGGTATTCCTCATAAAGCCGAAACTCTTGCCGAGGATCTTACGCTAAGTGAGAAACGCCGGCTCGATCTGGCTCGTGCGCTTGCCACCCGTCCGAAACTCCTGCTTTTGGACGAAGTGGCTGCGGGATTCAGCCCTGTTTTGGTAAAACAGGCAGTGCAATTGATTAACCGGGTTCGCGGAAGGGGGGTAACCATTTTGATTATCGATCACTTTTTAACTTTAAGCTTAAAAGTTTCAGACCGTCTGATGGTACTTGATCACGGAGAAAAGATTGCAGAGGGTCCGCCCAACAAGGTCATGAAAAACCGGGAGGTGGGCCGTGCATACCTGGGCCTGCAACACCAGAAAGATTGAAGAGGGCCGGGAAACAGGAGTCAAAGGTCTCAACACTTAACCCCTGAGAAAGGTTGATTATGGATAATCTCAAACCGCTCATGAAGGTCTGCAATCTGAATGTGTATTATAAGGACATCCAAGTGTTAAAACAGGTTAACCTGACGGTGTGTGCCGGCCAGATTGTTTCCATTGTAGGTCCCAACGGTTCCGGAAAGACTACGGTTATGAAAGCAATTGCCGGTATACTGCGCCCGATTCAGGGAGTTATCACCTATCAACACGAGCCTATTCAGACGCTTCCGGCATACGAGGTGGTTCGCCGGGGTCTGGTTTATGTGCCCGAAGGCATGAATGTCTTTCCTCTTATGAGTGTGCTGGAAAATCTGGAAGTAGGCGCCTATATCGCCAGAAAAAAAAAGAACGACCGGTTGTCTTTTGTATTCGAAATCTTTCCTGTCCTGGCGGATAAACGCCGGAAGATGGCAGGAACCTTGAGCGGGGGGCAAAAAAGAATGCTGACGATTGCCCGCGGGCTGATGAGTGATCCCCGCCTTCTCCTG
>MAXL01000231.1 GCA_001751005.1 Desulfobacterales bacterium S5133MH16 | reverse complement strand
TCCGTGTGTTTTTTTTTCAGATGCTATGGATTTCGTATCATTATTAGAAATTCCGGCTATACTGCTTATAGTTACTTGACAAAAAGTTTCAACTCAGGGTTATATAGAATCGCAAAGCGATTGTATAACTGGAGGCGTTTATTATGAGTTTTATTCCTTATGATTTGAACGATGACGAATTAAAAAAAATTCAGCGTGAAGGCCTGAAATGGACGGTCGGCCACGCTTACAATAATTCGCCCTTTTATAAAAAGAAATTCGACTATGCAGGCATACGACCTGAAGATATCCGGTCGCTTAAAGATATCGAACATCTTCCTTTTACCGATAAAGACGATTTACAGCAAGAATACCCTTTCCCTTTGAGGGCAGCGCCTTTTGAAGATATTGTCCGCATTCATGCTTCTTCAGGGACCACCGGGAAGCGCAAGGTACTCTGCTACACGCAAAGAGATATTGATGTATGGGCTGATATTTTCGCCAGATGCTATGAGCTTGCGGGCTTAACCCGAGAAGATCGTGTGCAGATCGCCGTGGGCTATGGCTTATGGACTGCAGGTGTGGGGTTTCAGGCGGGCTGTGAACGGTTCGGAGCCATGGCAGTGCCCTTAGGGCCTGCCAACGCGGAAATGCATTGTGAAATGATGGTAGATATGCAAACCACTGTTTTCTGTTCCACGGCATCCATGGCTCTACTCATGGCAGAAGAGATTCATAAGCGCAATCTTTTATCCAGCATCAAAGTTAAAAGGATTATCCTCGGAGCGGAACGCCACAGTCTTTCAATGCGAACACGCATCAAAGAACTGATGGGTGTTGAGCATATTTTTGATATTTACGGACTGACCGAACTTTATGGGCCGGGTACAGGCATCGACTGCAGCCGTCACCATGGAATCCATTACTGGGCTGACCATTTTATTTTTGAGATTATCGACCCGGAAACACTAAAACCGGTTCCTTACGGCCAACAGGGAGAACTGGTTGTCACCACCTTGAGCAAAGAAGGAAGTCCCTTGATTCGCTACCGTACACATGACGTTACACGCCTTTTTAATCAGAAATGTTCATGTGGCGTGCCCTTACCCATGCATGATCGGATCCTCGGCCGTACGGATGATATGTTTATATACCGGGCGGTAAATATCTATCCAAGCCAGATCGGTCATGTGCTGAGCCGGGTGGACGGGATTGGCAGTGAATTTCAGATACATCTCAAACAACGGGAAAGCGGACGGGATATGATGCTGATCAAGGTTGAACGGGGAGCTGATACGGGAAACGCAAATGACATGCATTTGGCCGAACGCCTGGAAACGGAAATCCGACGCAAAATATTGGTGAGATGCCGGGTGGAGATTTTGGACCATGGAGACCTGCCTCGCACGCAGCGAAAGAGCCAGAGGGTATTTGATCACAGGAATAATAATACAACTGAGGCTTAGGATTCACGAAAAAATAAGTTTACAATTTTGGCAGTTGAGGAGTGCCTTTTATTGTGAGCAATTCCAATTACATCCTTGAGCTAAAAGATATATCGAAAAACTTTGGAGGGTTACAGGCCATAAACCGCCTGTCCTTTCAGGTTGAAAAAGGCTTGATCTTCTCCATTATTGGCCCAAATGGCGCAGGAAAAACCACAGCCATTAACCTGATTACAGGGATATATCCTCCCGGTTCCGGCGATATCTTTTTCGAAGGCCAAAAGCTGATTAGAAAACGCCCTTATCAGGTGGCCCATATGGGCATCGGTAGAACTTTTCAGAATATCCAGGTCTTCCAGAATATGACGGTTCGAGAAAATGTCATGGTGGGACTTCATACCAAAAGTCATTCCGGATTTTTAAGATGCCTTCTGCAGACGCCTATGGTGCGGAAAGAAGAGAAAATTATTCGGCAAAAAACCGATGAAACGTTAAAATTTTTAGACCTCGATTCAAAGGCGGATCTGCGTGTGGCCGGCCTTCCCTATGGAGATCAAAAACGGGTTGAAATTGCCCGCGCATTGGCTATGGAACCCAGACTTCTTTTCCTGGATGAGCCGGTGGCCGGACTTAATTTACAAGAGACAAAAGAGATGTCCCGCACAATTCTCAAAATCAGGGAAAAAGGGATAACCGTTATTCTGGTGGAACATGATATGAATCTAATAATGAGCATCTCAAATATTATTACGGTGCTGAATTACGGGGAAAAAATCGCGGAAGGGAGTTCTAAAGAGATACAAAATAATCCTAAAGTCATTGAGGCCTATTTGGGAAAGGAGTTTTAACCGGTTGTGCTTAAAATAGACGGCATAAGTTCCCACTATGGAGGGGTTCAAGCGCTTGATGAGATTTCTCTTTTTCAGGGGGAGGGAGAAATTTTGGCTTTGATCGGTGGAAACGGCGCCGGCAAGACAACGCTTTTAAACCTTATTTCCGGTATTATCAGGCCATCCCGTGGAAAGATAGTATTTAAAGGAGAGAATATCGTATCTTTTTCTCCCGAAAGGATCGTCGAGCTGGGTATCATCCAGGTTCCGGAAGGAAGGCATCTTTTCGGGCCGTTAACGGTCCGGGAGAATCTCGAACTGGGGGCCTATCGGAGGAGAGGAAAGCAGAATAAGAAAAAAATATTAGAAGATTTTAAATACATATTACAGCTTTTCCCTGTTCTTGAAAAACGGCTGAATCAACGAGCAGAAACCCTTAGCGGTGGAGAACAGCAGATGTTAGCCATCGGCAGGGGATTGATGGGAAAACCGGTCCTTTTGCTCCTGGATGAACCGTCGCTGGGCCTTGCGCCGTTGGTAGTTCAAGAAATCATCTCTGTTATTGAAAGACTCAGAAATGAGGGAACCACCATTCTTCTGGTAGAACAGAATGCAAGAGCAGCTCTTAAAATATCTGATCGAGCTTATGTACTGGAAACCGGAAAAATTAGGCTCCATGGAATCGCATCTGATCTTCTTGAGACTGTGGAAGTAAAAAGGGCCTATCTTGGACAGGATTCGTAAGCAAAGTAATAACAAATGCAAACAAGAAGGGAGGTGAAAAATTTTATATATCACGAGCGCAAAAGCGACTACCCAAATGTATTAGCACCTAAACTCTGATTTCTTGTGTTTTTATGTCAAAAAATCAAATAACAAAAAACAAATCATTTACCCTGTTAAATAATGCTTCGCATTAAATCTACGATTTATTTAACAGGGCAGGCAAATCTCAATGACCAAAAAAACAAATAACAAACGATTGGCTGTGGATCTTATTTGGAACTTAGAGCTTGTAGTTTGGAATTTATTTGAGATTTGATGCTTGTGATTTGTTATTTCCGGTTTATCCGGGTTG
>MAXL01000230.1 GCA_001751005.1 Desulfobacterales bacterium S5133MH16 | reverse complement strand
GGATTTTAAGAAAACTGCTATCTTCCTTAAATCCGGTTGACAGTTTGGAATTTTTGCTCGATAAAATGAATGGAACAAAGAATAATCAAGATTTTCTGGATTCAATGAATGCGTAAAAGAAAAGCAGGAGGTTGAGAATATATGAAAAAGGACATTCATCCTGAGTATAAAAAAACAACCATAAGGTGCGCATGCGGCAATGAATTGGAGGTGGGTTCGACAAAATCGGATATCCGTGTTGAAATCTGCTCAAAATGCCATCCTTTCTTTACAGGCAAACAGAAACTTGTGGACACTGCCGGACGAATTGAGCGTTTCCGCAAGAAATATGAAAAATTCCAGAACCAATAAACAGCCCATTCACCGATACGGCTAAGCCCTCATAAACATATGCAAAAGGTGATGGGCCGTTTTTTTTAGGCGTCACTTTTTTTAATGGAGCGATCTGAATAAGACCCATGTTTGATAGATTGTCAGGTGTTGAAAATCGATTTTTAGAAGTCGAAAAGCTTTTGAGCGATCCCGGAATTGTGCAAGATCGGGATGCATACCAGAGGTATAGCCGGGAACATGCCGAGTTAAGCAAAATTGTATCGGTTTTCAGAAAGTATAAACGGACCATAGAAGAGCTCAATGACAGCATGGAGCTTTTAAAGGACAAGGACCCGGATATTAAAGAGATGGCCCGGGATGAAGTCGGAGCCCTGACCCTTAGCAAAGAAAACCTCGAAAACGATCTCAAGAATCTCCTTTTGCCCAAAGATCCCAATGATGATAAAAATGTTATTGTTGAAATAAGGGCGGGAACCGGCGGAGAAGAGGCCGGGCTGTTTGCAAGTGATCTTTTCAGAATGTACACCCGGTATACCGAAAGTAAAAATTGGAAAGTCGAGGTCATGACCCATCATCCAACCGGTGTTGGCGGTTTAAAAGAGATCATCGCCATGATCCACGGCAAGGGGGCATACAGCCGTTTTAAATATGAAAGCGGTATACATCGTGTCCAGAGAGTTCCGGAAACCGAGGCTCAGGGGCGGATACATACCTCTGCAGTGACTGTTGCGGTTTTGCCGGAAGCTGAGGATGTTGAACTTCATATAGATCCGAGTGAGATTAAAGTCGATGTGTTCCGAGCAACCGGTCCGGGAGGTCAAAGTGTAAATACAACCGATTCAGCGGTACGTCTTACCCATCTCCCAACAGGTATGGTGGTAACTTGCCAGGATGAAAAATCGCAGTTGAAAAATAAAAACAAGGGCATGAAAGTGCTTCGTGCCCGTATTCTTGATCGTATGATCATGGAGCAGGATGAAAAAAGATCCAAAGAGCGAAAAAGCCAGATAGGGAACGGAGACAGAAGCGGAAGAATCAGGACGTATAACTTTCCCCAGGGAAGAGTTACCGATCACCGGATCGGACTAACCCTTTACAAGCTTGAAAACATTATGCAGGGGGAAATAGACGAAATCATAGAAAAGCTTGCAACTTTTTATCAGACCCAGGCATTACAAAATGCAGAATCAGCCGAAGTCCAGGGATCCTGAATGGACCATAATAAAACTTCTCAAATGGACCACTTCTTATTTTAAATCCCACGATATAGACAGCCCAAGATCTACAGCCGAAATACTTCTCGCACATGTCTTAGAATTGAAAAGAATAGATTTGTACTTGCGATACGACCAGCCGCTTTGCATAAATGAGCTTTCGAAATTTAAAGTTTCAATAAAACGGAGGATTGAACGGGAACCGGTTGCATACATTGTTGGGGTCAAGGAATTCTGGTCTATGGATTTCGCTGTCACAAAAGATGTCTTGATCCCGCGACCTGAGACCGAATGCCTGGTTGAGGCTGCATTAAGTCTTTTGCCCGAGGATAACGGCTATATTGGTAAACCGTCGCCAAAAAGCATATTAGAGCTTGGCACAGGATCCGGGGCCGTAATTCTTGCCATTGCATTCATGCGGCCCAAATATATTTATTTTGCATCTGACCGTTCAGTTAAAGCCATTAAGCTGGCCAGACAGAATTCAAAGCGACATGGCCTGGATACGGCTGTCAGTTTCTTTTGTGCTGACTGGTTTACACCCTTAAACTCTGAAAAAAAACGATTTGATATGATCATATCAAACCCGCCTTACGTTCAAACCAGGGTTATTGGGCGCCTCCAGCCTGAAATTTACAAGTATGAACCGATTTCGGCCCTTGACGGTGACAGAGACGGACTTTTCTGTCTAAGACACATTATTAACACTGCTCATGGATATCTGAACCGGAAGGGGAGCCTGCTACTGGAAATCGGTCACGATCAGAAAAATGATGTCCGGAATATTATCGACCAGTGTGGGAATTATGAACATGTCTTATTTAAAAAAGATTATAGTGGATATGACCGTGTTGTCCGGATGAAAAAGAAAAGATAGAGGATCCTTTATCTCGGGTGAAAATCAAGACTGTTGGTTTGTGAAAGAATCGAACTAACTTGATTCTGAGGTATGGAAATATTCGTTTACCGGAGCAATAAAAAACTGTTGCGTATCAATATTTAATTTGTTAGAAAAACTAGTTTAACTAATTCGCACGCCTTTGGACCTATTTCCCGGTGCCCCGCATGGCGGGGTTGGATTTGGGAGTGATATGGGCGGTGGAAAAACCGTTTAAGAAGGGAGAAAATAATGGCTTATATTACAATGAAAGAACTACTTGAATCCGGAGTACATTTTGGTCATCAGACAAAGCGCTGGAACCCTAAGATGAAGCAATATATCTTTGGGGCCAGGAACGGCATTTATATTATTGACCTTCAGAAAACTGTTCGAATGTTCAGGAGAGTATATGATTTTGTAGTAGATACTGTTGCAGACGGCAAGATGCTCCTTTTTGTAGGAACCAAAAAGCAGGCCCGGGATTCCATCTATGAAGAAGCGAATCGATGCGAAATGTTTTACGTTCATAACCGATGGCTGGGCGGGATGCTGACAAATTTTCAGACCATAAAAAAAAGCATAGAACGTCTTAACTATCTAAATACAATTGTAAATGACGGATCGATCAATCTTTTTCCCAAAAAAGAGGGGCTGAAACTTGAAAAGGAACGGGTAAAACTCGACAATAATCTTGGCGGAATACGCACCATGAACGATCTTCCCGGTGCTATTTTTGTGGTTGATCCCAAGAACGAAGCGATTGCAGTTCGTGAGGGAAGACGACTGGGAATTCCGATTATTGCTATCGTTGATACCAATTGTAATCCTGATGAGATTGATTATATCATACCCGGCAATGATGATGCCATTCGTGCAATACGGTTGATCACATCCAGAATCACTGATGCTTGTATTGAAGGTAAAGAGCGTCTGGCTGAAAAACAGCAGGCTGAAACCGACAAAGAAGTGGAGGAAGTATCTGAAGTTGCGGCCGCAAGTGTGGAATTAAAGCCGGGTGAAAGAAAGATTATTTCAGATGGCTCAGAAGGGCCTGTTGTGGAAATAATAAAAAGAACAACATCTGGAAACGAAAATGATGCGGAACCTCCTGAAGCCTATGAGAATAAGGAGCCGGTAGAATCAACTGACGCTGAAGAGACAGGAGAATAATGATGGCGACAATTAGTGCTGCGACGGTCAAACAGCTCCGTGAAAAGACCGGAGCAGGAATCATGGATTGTAAAGAAGCACTTTCCGAGTGTAATGGAGATATAAGCAAAGCGGTCGATTTTCTAAGAAAAAAAGGCCTGGCCACAGCGGCTAAACGAGCCGGCAGGGCCACGACTGAAGGAATAATCGAGTCTTATATTCATATGGATAGCAAGCTTGGTGTTCTGGTCGAAATTAACTGTGAAACCGATTTTGTTGCAAAAAATGATGATTTTAAGGAAGTTGCAAAAAATATTGCAATGCATATTGCAGCGACCAATCCGGTAAGTATACGGCCCGAAGATGTCCCCAAAGAAACGGTTGACAAAGAAAAAGAAATTTACCGTGGACAGGTCCTGGAAATGGGCAAACCCGAAAAAATAGTAGACAAGATAGTAGAAGGCAAGCTGAAAAAATATTTCAAGGAAAACTGCCTGATGAACCAGGCCTATGTTCGTGATCCCGATATAACCATTGAAGATCTTTTAAATGAAATGGTTGCAAAAATTGGCGAAAATATAACAATTAAACGTTTCGCAAGATTCAAAATAGGCGAGGTATAAGCTTTGACAATGCCTCGATTTAAAAGGGTTCTATTGAAACTGAGCGGCGAAGCGCTGATGGGCGATCAGAGTTTTGGAATAAGCCCTGATGTCATAAGATATGTGGCCGAAGAAATCCGTTCGGCATTTGACTTAGGCGTTCAAATCGCCATAGTTGTGGGCGGTGGTAATATTTTCAGGGGAGTTGCCGCCGCTTCATATGGCATAGACAGAGTTTCTGCAGACCGCATGGGCATGTTGGCCACGGTGATTAACAGTCTGGCTTTACAGGATGCTCTGGAAGAAAACGGGATTATGACTCGTGTTCAGAGCGCTATTTCAATGCATGAGGTGGCCGAACCGTTCATCATCCGGAAGGCTGTCCGCCATCTTGAAAAAGGGCGGGTGGTCATATTTGCAGCCGGTACCGGCAATCCTTACTTTACCACCGATACTGCTGCGGTGCTCAGGGCACAGGAAATACGTGCCGATATCCTTTTAAAGGCAACAAAGGTTGACGGCCTTTACGATTCAGATCCGGTTGTCAATAAGAATGCTAAATTTATAAGAAAAATCAATTATATGCAGGTCATCGAACAGCAACTCCATGTGATGGATATGACAGCCATTTCTCTGGCCATGGATAATAAGCTTCCCCTTGTTATTTTTAATTTGGCAAACAAGGGAAATATAAAAAGGGTTATATGTGGAGAAAAGATAGGAACCCGGATAAGCACTTAGAGGCTTCGCCCAATTGGAATAAAGGAGAAATCCATGATTGAATCGATATATCAGGAAACTACGGAAAGTATGGAAAAGTCCATAGACTCTCTTAAAAATGAATTTAAGAAGGTCCGGACCGGACGGGCTTCCCTGTCCATTCTTGATGGTATCCGGGTTGAATACTACGGTACGATGACTCCTCTTAATCAGATGGCATCTCTTTCTATTCCTGAAAGCAGACTTATTATCATACAGCCATGGGATATTTCCGTGATCAAGGATATAGAAAAGGCTATATTGAAATCTGACTTAGGTTTAACGCCTTCAAACGATGGCAAGCTGATCCGTATTTCCATTCCGCCGCTTACCGAAGAGAGAAGAAAAGAGATTGTCAAGGTTATATATAAAAAAAGTGAGGAACATAGGGTTGCCGTGAGAAATATCAGGCGTGATTCCAACGAGCTGTTGAAAGGATTGAAAAAGGATGGTGATATTTCGGAAGATGATGCCTTTAGGTCTCAGGACCAAGTCCAGAAAATAACGGATAAGCATATCAATCTTATCGATGATGTCTGTAAAGAAAAAGAGAAAGAAATCCTTGAATTCTAAAACATCGTCCTCTATTTACAATAATCTTGATCCTGCAAAGTTACCCTCACATGTTGCCGTTATTATGGACGGTAATGGCCGGTGGGCCAAAAAACGGCTCTTAAATCGGATTCAAGGACATGAAAAGGGTTCGGAAACTGTTCGAACCATTGTTCGAGCCTGCCGCGAAATCGGTATCTCCTATCTGACCCTGTATGCTTTTTCCACTGAAAACTGGCAGCGACCCCAATCCGAAGTCGTTGCTCTGATGACCCTTCTTAAAAAATTTCTCGAATCGGAAAAAAAAGAGATGCTGGACAACAATATTCGCTTGTATGCCATCGGACAGATAGAGCGGTTGCCGAAAAATGTCCGGCAAGTACTACATAACGTCATGGCATTAACTAAAAAAAATACCGGCATGATCCTAAATCTGGCTTTGAGCTACGGCGGACGGGCTGAAATTGTTAAGATGGTTAAAGAAATTGCAATAAAAGCCAAAGATGGCAGTATCGATTCGGATTCAATAACACCTGAAATTATATCTGAACACCTGTATACTCGTCAAATGCCTGATCCGGATCTTTTGATTAGAACAAGCGGAGAAATGCGCATAAGTAATTTTCTCCTGTGGCAGATAGCCTACTCTGAAATTTATATTACAGATACCTTATGGCCTGATTTTGGGAAGGATGAATTTATTCGAATTCTGAGAGACTACCAGCAACGTGAACGGAGGTATGGTAAGGTCTGACTATAATCAATACCATAACGCTTTAGCCTTTTTAAAATATGACCGCTTCAGGTTTATCCCATTCGGACAATATGCATTCAAAACGATGGATTACAGCTTTTGTGGCCATTCCCTTTCTTGTTTTGCTGATCGCCAGCGGGGGGGCATTGATGTTTGCAGTGGTTATCGGTGCCATATGCCTCATAGCCCTTTGGGAATTTTTTCATATTTTATTTGGCAAAACCGAACGCTCAAATCCATTTTATTTTAAGCTGTTAGCTTTTATCACAGGTCCGGCTATTATCTGGGCCGCATATATGAATTCATTCAAAAGTATGTTAGGCCTTATTGCTTTAAATCTTATTGTCTCTGCCCTGATCTCTCTTCCCAAATTTAAATCTGATGCTTCCATATCGGAAATTGTCTTCAAACAGGTTTTAGGGGTTATATATATACCTTTATTTCTATCGTATCTTGTTTTGATCCGGAATGGTGATGATGGTGTTTCCTGGATTTTTTTTCTATTAATCGTGGTTTTTCTGGGTGATACAGGTGCATTCTATACCGGGTCGTATTTGGGGCGACATACGCTTTGCCCTGCCGTAAGTCCGAACAAAACCATAGAAGGCTCTGTTGGCGGACTTGCCGTAAATGTATGCGCGGGTGCTTTGTTCAAAATCTTTTTTTTTCCGCTGTTGCAGTGGAACTTAAGTATCCTGTTTTTCCTTTGCATCGGTGTTGCAGGACAGGTGGGCGATCTGTTTGAATCTAAACTTAAGAGAGTCGCCAATATAAAGGATTCCGGTGCATTACTTCCCGGTCACGGTGGATTTCTGGATCGGATTGATGCGTTACTTTTTGCGGCCCCGGTCGCTTATTGTTTCATAGAATATATATTATAAAATGAAAAACCTTTCCATACTTGGATCCACAGGATCCATTGGGCGCAATGCACTTGAAATTGTAGCAATGTTTCCCGAACGATTTACCGTAAAGGCGCTTGCAGCTAGAAATAATACAAGCTTATTGGCCGGTCAGGTGGAGAAATTCGGCCCTGACATCGCTGTGGTTTTTGATGAAACCCGTG
>MAXL01000229.1 GCA_001751005.1 Desulfobacterales bacterium S5133MH16 | reverse complement strand
CATTCAACGTACGAAAAGTACGCCTCATGATTACAAAATTTGCACGCCTTGAATTTGAACTTTTTACGAAACCGTCTAAATCGGACTTTTTACGAGACTGACATAATTTTTCAACTCATAAATGGAAAAGGCTCTTTAACGTCATCACATATGGCACAAATTAATATTCCGGCGACGGCAGAATCTTCACCACGGTTCTCCGCATTTTCCTGCCGTCCTTCAATTCATAGGACCTGTGGACAGTTTTCAGGCGCCCCTGGGCAAACAGCTTTACACATTCCGGATAAAGTGCCCACTCCAGCTTCAAGCCTTTTGCTCTGATGGAATCTATAGTGTCATCTTCGAGTATCTCATAAGCTTTTTGGCCGATAATCGGCCCTGAATCTTCACCGTAATCGACAAAATGTACCGTACACCCGCCAATCTTGCATCCATATCGGAAGGTGTCCCCATATCCGTCTACACCGGGAAACGCCGGAAGCAGTGCCGGATGGATATTCATTATACGCGGAATATCTGGATCCGTATTTACCCTTTCGATAAAATAAGGCGATAAATTCCTCATATATCCGGCCAATACCAGTAGATCGAAGGGATAATGCCTCATCTCATCAATAAGTTTTGCCTCTGCAACAGCCCTTGTGATTATAAAGGCTTTCACCGTTTCGGGGTCAGCATGGGCGGTAAAAAGAGTCTGTTTTGAAATCAGATCGTTAAGGTCAAAATCGTCAGGGGGTACCACCGTTGCCGGATTTTTTTTGAAATCCCGAATAATGGATCCATAATTCACCACAAACGCAGGAATTCCAAGTCGGGTCCCTTTTTCAAGACCCCGTGCATTGGGAGTATCCGATCCCACGAATACTATTTTACCGTTTATCTTCCCTGACTCACAGGAATCGATAATGGCCTGCAGGTTTGTCCCGGTTCCTGATATAAGCGCTCCGATTCGGATGGTTCGGCCCATTTTAGGTCTCCATGTTCAAAAGAGGTGAAAAATTAGAGAAATCATCAACAAATCCTGTTATAATGGATTAAATTGATACAAAAAAAGAATACCAAGAAAAATCTTTCCGGTAAAGATTTTAATCCGTGTCAAGTTGGCGATTCATGAGAAGCGTAGTTTTCAAATTTTCTGTCCTGACGGGAATGTTGCTCGGGTTACCCATGCTGGGTGTGGTTCTGGCAGGTTACCCGATTACCCGGTATCTGGAGTTTCCTCCTGAAACCCGGTATGTTTGCCATGCACCGTTTTCATGGGTTGCCTTCACCGCTTACGCCCTTTTCATCGTTGCGGTTGTTTTTCCTCTTATCGTTAAAACTATTTTATGTGCCCGGCAAATTAAAATCAGACCTTCGCCACCCCATACCTTCCCATGGTGGGGATGGCTGGGTATTATTACCGGTGCCGTTTCATGGACATTGGCATGGACACGTTTTTCCTGGTTTGCCCCATATCAACCTCACACATTTACGCCCTTGTGGCTTTCTTACATCCTGGTGATAAATGCCCTGTGCCATAGGCGAACCGGGCGCTGCATGATGATAGACCGCACCCGATTTTTTTTTCTGCTTTTTTCCTTAAGCGCTGCATTCTGGTGGTTCTTTGAATACCTGAACCGGTTTGTCCAGAACTGGAGCTACACCGGAGTCCATTATAGTTCCTGGGAGTATTTCTGCTACGCAAGCCTCTCTTTTTCTACCGTACTTCCGGCGGTTTTGGGAACCCGGGAATGGATGGCCGGTGCTTCCTGCATCAAGCAGGGATTGGGGGATTTTCGTCCCTTTAGGTTCCCGTATCCCAGAATGTTGGCAGGAGCCGCCCTACTGACGTCCGGTGCAAGCCTGGCCGGCATCGGCGTGTGGCCGAATTATCTTTTCTCCCTGCTCTGGGTATCTCCCCTGGTTGTCATTGTGTCACTCCAAACTCTGACCGGAGAGTGCACGATCCTGTCGGGCATCGCCAACGGAGGTTTGCGCCTGATCATCACTTCCGCATCCGCAGCTCTTTTTTGCGGAGGATTCTGGGAGATGTGGAACTATTACAGTTTGGCCAGATGGGAATACAGCGTCCCGTTTGTTCATGGGTTTCAAATCTTTGAAATGCCACTTTTAGGGTATGCCGGATATCTCCCCTTCGGCTTGGAATGTGCCGTGATCGGAGATTTGCTGGAGCGGTGGATGAGGTTTCGCAGCACAATATAATTTTTTTAAGTAACTGTGTCACCTTTTTTTGTCAAATAGCACCATATATTGATTTTTTTATTGACATACAGGAATATATTGAAGTAAAGGCAAAAAAAAATTGACTGGTAAAATAGATTTTATATCTTTTTCCAATACTCGACAACATATGTGTTATGAAATAAACCGATCCGTTTCATTTTAGAAAGCTTTTATACTATGGTAAAGAAAATCGGATTTGTTTCAACCCGATTTGCAGGCATTGACGGCGTCACTCTAGAATCGAGTAAGTGGGCTGATGTTTTTGAGAAAAACGGTCACAACTGTTTCTGGTTTGCCGGAGAACTGGATCGGAATAGTGAAAAAAGTTATCCTGTTCCCATAGCGCATTTCCAAAATGAACAAAATCAATGGATCAATGCGCAGGTTATGGGCAAAAAAGGCCGCAAACCGCCGGTTACCCGGGCAATCCATGACTTAAGATCACTTCTTAAAGTTCAACTCCGCGAATTTATCGAGTATTTCAACATAGACCTTCTGATTGCCGAAAATGTTCTCACTATTCCCATGCACGTCCCCTTGGGGCTGGCATTGACGGAAATCATTGCGGAGACCCAGATTCCAACCATTGCTCACCATCATGATTTTTACTGGGAAAGGGTCCGTTTTTCAGTAAATGCCGTTAACGATTACCTCCGAATGGCCTTTCCTCCCAAGCTGGACAATATCCAACATGTAGTGATTAATTCCGAAGCCCAGGAACAACTGGCACTTCGCACAGGGATTTCTTCGATTATCATCCCCAATGTTCTCGACTTTGAAAACCCCCCCGTGATGGATATTAAAGCGGCCCGTGTTTTTCGGGAATCCATGGGTTTAAAACCTGATGACCGAATGATTTTACAGCCGACCCGCATCATTCAACGTAAAGGGATTGAACATGCCATCGAATTGGTTAAGGAACTGAAAGATTCTCGAAACAAACTGTTGGTGTCCCACGAAGCCGGTGATGAAGGATTCGAATATGTGGAATGGTTGAAAGAGTATGCCTGCGAGCATGGCATCGATCTTGGACTGATAACCACCAAAATCGCCGATCCCTGGTGTAACAATGGTAATGGTCAGGCCAGGTATTCTCTCTGGGATGTTTATCCCTTCGCGGATTTTATCACATATCCCAGCCTGTATGAAGGATTCGGCAATGCCTTTCTTGAGGCTATCTACTTTAAAAAACCCATGTTGGTCAACCGGTATTCTACTTTTGTCAGGGATATCGAGCCTCAAGGGTTTGATCTTGCGGTCATGGACGGATTTCTCTCAAGAAAGATCGTCCAACGCGTTAAAGAAATTATGGACTCGTCGGAGCAGAGAGAAAAAATGGTGACTTATAATTATGATGTGGCCGCCCGGCATTATTCTTATTCTGTTCTTCGGACCCGGCTAAGCGCTATTTTGAACTATTTTTTTGGTGATTCCGTAAAACAACTCACCGGCAAGGCGCCGTTTATGAAAAATAAAGACTTTTTGAATATCGAGCCGCATCAAACCCTGCATAGATAATTTGTCAACCAGAGCTGAAGGCAAACTCCTACCCATTTTTTCTTGCTCATATCTGAATAAGACACACCGGTTATATTTTTTTTAGCGTATAACTTCGGCTTCCAAGTCCGAGGCGTTGGGCATAATCGAGCTGAATGGTCCAGTCCACGTTAGGATAAATACCCCTGAATTTATCCTGACCCTTTTCCATGTTCGTTGTAAGGCATGATTCCGGAAGCGCCTGTTCCTGGTTCACAAGATCTACGGATGCCTGGTCAATGGCAACCGGGTCGGTGGATGCAACGATGCCGATGTTCCTTACGATAGGGGCATCGTTATGACCGTAACAATCACATGCCGGGGATATATCGGTGATGAAATTTACGAACAATGTTTTACCTGCTTTATTCTTTAAAACACCCATGGTGTATTCCACCATATTTTCCAGAAAAACAGGTATGGCTTGATTCCACTGGATCTGTATGGCTTCGTTGGGGCAAATAATAATACATTCCCCGCAGCCGATACACTTTTTTGCGTCCAGCACCGCCTTTTCTTTTTTCAATGAAAGGGCATTCTGTGAACAGTGATCCATACAGTCTCCGCATCCCACACATTTTTTCTTTATCACTTTGGGCGCCACGGTTGAGTGCTGGGCCAGCTTTCCCCTACGGGAAGCGCATCCCATTCCCACATTTTTTATGGCTCCGCCAAAACCCGAGAGTTCATGTCCTTTGAAATGGGCTACGGATATGAGCGCATCGGCTTCCATAATATCCGATCCGATGTACACTTTTTTAAAATTCTTCTGATTAACGGTTACCGCTGTTTCGCTTTTACCTCTTAATCCGTCGGCAATGACAATAGGAGCATCCACAACAGCATAGGCAAAACCGTTTTGAATTGCGGTTAACAGATGATGGGGAGAATCGCTTCGTGTCCCTGAATAGAGTGTGTTGGCATCGGTCAAAAACGGAACCCCGCCGATTTGTTTGATCGATTCCACGATCTTCCGGATAAATACAGGCCGGATAAAAGCGGTATTCCCCTGCTCTCCAAAATGGAGCTTGACCGCAACAAGATCCCTTTCTTTGATTGTTTCGGAAAGACCTGCGGTATCCAAAAGCCTTGCAAGCTTTGCAACAAGGTTTTCTTTTGCCGTGGCCCTTAAATCGATAAAATAGACGTTGCTTTTCATGGCATCCTCCCGTTAAAATTGTCTGAATAAAAAAAATTACTGTTTGTTTCTATCAAAGTCAAGGTGTTTGGAAAAAGAGTTTGTAAGGAAAAATAAATGGATTTAAATTCAAAGCTGGCGGTTTTAGATCAGATTTACAGAGTGTATGACGAGTTTGTCGCCAGGCTGCACACAGCATGCAAAAAATATTGCGCCGGGTGCTGCACGCGTAACGTGACCCTGACAACCCTTGAAGGGTATCTTATCGCAACCCATATGATTTCATATGGAAAATCAAGTCTGTTTGAAAATATTGAGAGAGCAATACCCGAAAGACGCTTTCAACCGAAAACCACCACAAACAGACTTGCGGATCTTTGCATGAAAGGGGAAAATCCTCCGGAAGAAAAACACGAAAATTCAAATGGATGCTGCCCGCTTTTAAAAGACAACCTGTGTCCGATTTATCCGGTAAGGCCCTTTGGGTGCCGGTGCTTTGTTTCAAAAAAAGATTGCAGGAAACAAGGATATGCCGAAGTTGATCCATTTATTATAACTGTTAACAATCT
>MAXL01000228.1 GCA_001751005.1 Desulfobacterales bacterium S5133MH16 | reverse complement strand
TACTATAGCTTACTGGGTTATTGAGAAACGGGCACACTCACAACGCCTCAGGGCGCATATTAATCAAATTGCCCAGGTTGCCATCGATCTCTCCATCCAGAGGGGCAAAAATGCTTTGAAAATCCTTAAAGCTGAAAAACGAAATCTTGATACACATAATAAGTCATACTATTACTGGAGCAAAGATTTAAATATCACCTTTGACTTTGAAACGCATGTTAAAAGCCGAATAGATCTGGGAACTCGCTTGAAAGAAATTCGCACTAAACAGGGTTTGTCCCAGACAGAGCTGGCAAAACTGGTTGGTGTAACCCCCAGTTCTATCTCCCAGGTTGAAAGCAACCTTATTTACCCTTCTTTGCCCGCACTTTTCAAAATGGCTGAAGTGCTTTCAGTTGAATTGAACTCCTTTTTTACAGAATCTGCAAATTCGAAAAAGCCTGTGATTTTCCCTGCCGCTGATGCGGTTGATGTAAAATTTCACGACCTGCCAAGAAGCTTTTTGCTGGTTTATGTACCATTTATAGAAAAACACCACGAACTCATCGGACTTGCATCTAATTTTGCCATAACCAAAAACCAGCTGAAAATGGCAGAAAATCTATAGATTTTTCGTTATTATTGAAAACAACGGGATCAAAGATATTTCTTGTGCTTAGGTGCCTGTTATATTAAAGTATTTAATCTTTATGCTGAAAGTTTTTCGCCTGTGTAGCTTTCAGAAATTACGGACATGCTTGAAATGGAACACCGTTAATTAATGGAAAACATCAAATCAAAAACCTATGACAAGTACATTAAAGCGCTTACGGATATAAGCCGTGCCATCACTTCAGACCTGTACTTTGAAGATATTCTTAAGTTGATTGTAATGGTTACTGCTAAAGTGACCGGCTTTGAAATCTGCTCCCTCTGGCTTGTTGACGAGAGTGTAAATCCGAAAAAGATCCGGCTAAAGGCCACACAGTCTATTGACCCTGAATACGTAAAAAACCGGTCTCTTGACAGGGTGGAAGGTGTTGTTGGTTTTGTGGCCACCCATAACCAGTCACTTATTATCAAGGATGTCCTAAAAGAACCCCGGTTCAAAGAAAAGGAAATGGCTAAAAAACTTGGCTTGGTGTCTATGCTCAGCATGCCGTTACAGGTAAAGGATAATAAGGTTATTGGAGTTCTCAACTGTTTCACATCAGAGCCTCACGAATTTTCCGAAACTGAGGTAAATCTAATAGCTGCAGTTGCCAACCAGGCGGCAGTTGCAATCCTCAACACGGAGTTATTAGTTAAAACCAAGGTTATCCAGGAAGAGCTTGAGACCCGTAAGCTGGTGGAGCGGGCAAAAGAGATTATTATGCAAAAGCGCAAAATCAAGTCGGATGAGGCCTACCGATGGTTACAAAAACGCAGCATGGACTCCAGAAAATCCATGCGTCAGATTGCTGAAGCTGTATTGCTTTCAGAAGAGTTATAATGGTCTTTTTATGAGCGAGCCTAAAAATAAGAATTTTATTACAAATTTTCTTGACAAATTGGATAGGTATTAATAGTAACACTGATCTAAATTAAAGCTAAACTTAGACTTTGCACAAAGGCGTGTGAAGTTTTATAATTTATAATATCGATGAAGACAAAGGCGTCTATCCCCATTGGGGTAGATGCCTTTTTTTGTTTTTTGAGCCTGTTTAAATATTTACTGCCCTGTCTGCGCCTGCCTGTGCGTGTCCGCACGCAGACAGGTGCGATGCGCACAGGCAGGCATATAAATCAGGAAATTCAATTTTAAGAACCAAAATTATAACAAGGAGGATTAAACAATGAATTTACAAAGACCAAACGCAAATGATGCCCTTGAAACCAAGAATCGTTCTCGAAATATCGCGCCCCAGTCCGGCATATGCAGCAGATGCATTGACGGGTGCAAGGGAAACTGTGATATGTTCAGAGCCACTTTCCGTGGCAGGGAACTCCTTTATCCGCAACCTTTCGGAAGCATAACTGCCGGTGCGGACAAAGACTACCCTGTTGACTACTCCCACCTGAATATTATGGGATATGCCCTGGGAGCAAAGGGAGTAGAGGCAAATCCTGATAAAGCCGTTTTCCCTGCGGTCAACACCGAAACTTCCTATGGCGTCACAGACAAGGTAAAAATGAAGGTGCCCATATTTACCGGCGCCCTTGGCAGCACTGACATTGCACGCAAAAACTGGAGTCATTTTGCAATAGGTGCCGCGATAAGCGGTATTAGCCTGGTTTGTGGCGAAAATGTTTGTGGAATCGATCCGGAATTGGAACTTGACGGCAACGGCAAGATCACAAAATCCCCGGAAATGGACCGTCGAGTCAAAGAATATCGGCGCTACCACGAAAACTATGGGGATATACTTGTTCAAATGAATGTGGAGGACACTAGAAACGGCGTCGCCGAATATGTGATAGACAAACTCGGGGTTGAGACTATTGAGTTGAAATGGGGTCAGGGAGCCAAGTGTATTGGAGGAGAAATCAAGGTAAATTCTTTAAAACGAGCCATTGAACTGAAAAAACGAGGGTATATCGTAACTCCGGACCCCGAAGACCCTGCTTCCCAGGCAGCCTTCAAGGCCGGTCCTCTTAAACAATTCGAGCGTCACTCCCGCTTGGGATTCATTGACCAGGAAGGTTTTATGAAAGAAGTGGAAAGGATACGAAATCTCGGAGCCAAACGTATAACGCTTAAAACAGGCGCTTATCCAATGAGAGAGCTGGCTATGGCAATCCGTTGGTCCAGCGATGCCGGGATTGATCTATTAACCATAGACGGCGCGCCGGGCGGCACCGGCATGAGCCCCTGGAGAATGATGTCGGAATGGGGCATACCCTCAATATATTTACATTCCATGGCATATGAGCTGTGCGATCGTTTAGCCCGAAACGGTAAGCGGCCTCCGGATATTGCCTTTGCAGGCGGTTTTTCTGCTGAAGATCATGTCTTTAAAGCTCTTGCTTTAGGAAGCCCTTATTGCAAGGCCGTTTGCATGGGACGAGCGTTGATGATACCTGGCATGGTTGGGAAAAATGCTGAAAAGTGGCTGAGAGGCGAAGATGGAGGCCTTCCCAGTACAGTATCAAGATTCGGCACTACTAAAGAAGAAATTTTCATGAATTACGAAGTGTTGAAGAAAATATATGGTTCTGAAGCAGAAACTTTTCCATTGGGCGCTATAGGCATATTCAGCGCTACTGATAAAATAAAAGTGGGGTTACAGCAACTTATGGCCGGATCAAGGAATTGGGAAGTTAAATATATCAACAGAAAAGACCTGTTCTCGTTAACCGAAGAGTGTGCCCAGGTTACGAAAATCCCATATGTTATGGATGCCTACAGGGAAGAAGCTCTTAAAATAATAGATGCTTAGGGTTTCGTATAAAATCAAATATTGTTAATCTCCCTTTTCTTTTGATGATAGAGTACCTGTGTGATAATTGTCGGCAGAGGATCTCAATGTACAATAATTGCTGCTTGTTAAAAGAGGTTTTAATTGATAGATATTAAATTTAAAAGAGACCTTTGAAAAATGGTAATTTTCGAAGTCTGCGCTTATCTGCAAAGGTCTCTGAAAGTGCATAAAATACCCACTGGCAAGTAAGTAAAGAGTGGTTTAAATTAACAGGAGGTTATTATTTATGTCAGACATTTTAAAAATGCTAAAGGCTAAAGATCCTGGTGAAAAGGAATTCCATCAGGCTGTTACGGAAGTATTGGAAACGGTTAAACCTCTTCTGGATCGGAACCCCGAATATCGTCAAGCCGCGATCATAGAGAGGATCGTGGAACCTGAACGAGTGATTATGTTTCGAGTTCCATGGATGGATGATCAGGGGCAAGTAAATGTTAATCGTGGTTACAGAGTAGAGATGAACAGCGCGATCGGCCCATACAAAGGAGGGCTGCGCTTTCATCCGTCGGTAAGCCTGAGCATCCTCAAGTTCCTGGCCTTTGAACAGGTCTTTAAAAACGCCCTTACTACATTACCCATGGGAGGCGGAATAGGTGGTTCGGATTTTGATCCCCAAGGAAAATCTGATAGCGAAGTAATGCGGTTCTGCCAGAGTTTTATGTCTGAGCTTTTCCGCCATATCGGACATAATACGGATATACCTGCCGGAGATATCGGTGTGGGAGCCAGGGAAATTGGTTATCTTTTCGGCATGTACAAAAAATTACAAAATGAATTCACCGGCGTTTTGACGGGCAAGGGTTTAGGTTGGGGCGGAAGCCTTATCCGTCCTGAAGCTACCGGATACGGCAATGTTTATTTTGCCGCGGAAATGCTGGCCACCCGGGATGACATCCTTGAAGGCAAAACATGCCTTGTATCAGGCTCCGGAAATGTAGCACAGTATACTGTTGAAAAGATTATTGAACTTGGCGGCAAAGTGGTTACCCTTTCTGACTCTTCAGGCTATATTTATGATGAAGAAGGGATTGACAGGGGCAAGCTGGACTTTGTGATGCGCCTCAAAAATCTAAGGCGTGGAAGGATTAAAGAGTATGTCGAAAAATATTCTGAATCGGTTTACACCGAAGTAGATACCTCTTTAGATTATAACCCGTTGTGGAACCACAAAGCAGAGTGTGCCTTCCCCAGTGCTACGCAGAATGAACTCAATGAAAAAGATGCTCAAAACCTGATCAACAATGGTGTCAAGCTGGTAAGTGAGGGAGCCAATATGCCTTCAACACCGGAAGCTGTTAATATCTTTCTGAACGATAAGACACTCTATGCTCCGGGCAAGGCGGCCAATGCGGGAGGTGTATTTGTATCCGGCCTGGAGATGACCCAGAACAGCATGCGTTTGAGCTGGACTAAAGAAGAAGTAGATAACCGTCTCAAGATAATAATTAAAAGCTCTCATAAAAATTGCCTGGATACATCTGCAGAATACGGCGCGCCCGGAAATTATCTGGCAGGCGCCAATATCGCGGGTTTTGTCAAGGTGGTGAATGCTATGCTGGATCAGGGGCTTGTATAAAAAAACGCAGCAATTGAGTGTATCTGGACACTTATAAAAACGGATACACAAAGATGTTGAGGAATAATCGAAAGAAGATGGGTAATTTCCCTTGCTACACAGGTACTATATGACCCGAAATATGAGCCTGATGACTGTGGTGTCGAATTTGTTGTTAATATTATTCGAAAAGTGCCGTTTTACAATGATCTCCTATAGTGCTTCTATTAATCGCAATATCGTGTTCTTCGCATCACCGAAAAGTTTAATGGTTTTCGGCATATCATAAAGAGGGTTTTCAACCCCGGAGTAACCTGGCTTCTCATCCAGATTGCACACAACCACGGCTTTGGCTTCATTGGCCAACAGTATTGGCATGCCCGATATCGGAGTGTCTGTTGAATCAATGGCCGCCGGATTTACGACATCGCAGGCGCCAATGACGATAACCAAATCGGTTTCTTTGAATTCGGAATTGATATCATCCATCTCGACCAAATTATCATAGTCCACATCAGCTTCCGC
>MAXL01000227.1 GCA_001751005.1 Desulfobacterales bacterium S5133MH16 | reverse complement strand
AGCTAAACCAATTCAACCAACAATCTTTCCGTCAATCAATCGAAAGGAAGTCGGACCTGCATCCGTATTAATCACTAATTTTTTTTCATCCATCTGTATTTCACTGCCTTGGAAAATCTCCTGGGTTATTCGGATGGTTGCCTTCTGCATTGCAAGGTTTACTTGATCATTAAGTTCCTGTTTTTTTTCCTTGATGGCTTTCTGTTGTTTTATAAGTTTGCTGAAGACCGTTAACAGGTTAACCATTTTTTCCTTTTTTGACGGTTCGAGTTTGGCAAGTATGGCCTTGATTTGACCAGGATCAGAGCAGTCAAAGGGCAGGGTCCTGGATATTTTGGAAATGCTCTCGCTGCAATACCGGCCCTGTTCTTCAATTTTATTAAGTTGAGAAGTGATTTCCGGGTCCGGCCGGATGGAAATAATTGTTCGGGGATTAGCTGGACCGCCTGCCGTGCTTAACTGGATCCCTGTTGACGAACAGGCGATTCCCCCTATTGCCCTGCCGCTTTTGCCGCCATGAGCCTTAAGAACAGTGATGGTTCCGTTTGCTCTAAGTATACAGTTAAAAAGATAACTTTTGATAACAACATTTCCTTTTACAATGACTTCCGCATCCTGGATGTATACAGTATCAAGATTTCCGAGAGAGATTACACGAGTTTTTGCGCCGACTATGCCCTTTTCAACCGAAAGATCACCTTTGGAAAAAACGGTCGCCCCGTTATCAACAGAGCCCTGTATGCAGATATTCCCTTGAGATTTGACCGTAAAACCTGACAAAACAGATCCGCTGATCAATAAGTCGGTCTCAATATCAAGGTTTCCCGTCTCATAGTCAACGTCGCCTGTTACATGATAAATATCCACAACAGTGAGTTTTTTTTGTGAGAAATGTACATTCCCGGCCTTTTTTGCAACATATAAAATTCTATCTTCTTTTTTCCTGGTTTTGACTCCGTCACCAAGATCAACTTTTTCATCAGCGCCGTCGGTTGCCCCTATTTTTTTCCCAAACAGGGTAAAACCAGGCAAGCCTTTTGTAGCGAGGATTTTCTCGGCAATAATCGCGCCTTGCTTGACACTGACCACACTGTTTCGTTCACGCATGTCAAGGGAGCCGTCGTCGCGGATGGCCCCAGCCTTTTTCCCCGGATCAAAACAGAGGGAAAATACGGAATTTTTTCCATTCTCAGGCAGGGCGCCTTCCGCCATCTTGACGATTCTTGGAAGTTCTTGACCGGTTGCCGATTTTTCGCATATTTTGTCCAGGATTATAGATTTAATACGTTTCTCATGGATACCCATGAGAAGCAGAATATTATTCAGATCGGAAGTTGAGGGATACTTGTCGGGACCGACCTGCGGGAGGTTGATATAATATGCCGCCATCCGGTCAGGCGATATCCAGAAAGGCGGCAGGATAGATATTATATTGTTTTTAAGGAGAAGATAACCGTATATCATTGACTTATATTCGCCTTCCTCTTTACGAAATTGAACGTATTCTCCGACTCCGGGCAAAGGCTCGACAATGGTCTCCTTTGTCACTCCAAAAACATCCTTGCCTGGTTCGGCATCCGGATTCATACGTGCCCGGATCAAAAGATCTCCGGGCTTGACCGCCTTTGCCGTGATGCCTGTCTTTTCGATGATTGCCGGTTCCTTTGCCGCAAAGATTGATTCAAGACCTGCAAAATCAAGTTTTAGATTATTTTCCGGTTTCTCCATTATGGGAAAGAGAATAGTCCTGCCGACTTCCGGCCGGGTTCCCTTGGCAATTACAAGTTCTCCCTGCCATCCTTTGTCTCGCGTTAATTGTTCCGCCTTGTTGAGAACCTCCTGATCAATGCCGTGGACAATGTCAAGCTTTTTCAGACCTTGATTAACGGTGTAAGCGGATATCGGTCCGCCGCCTTTCACCCGCAGGATAACAGACATATTATCAGGTGAAACTATCAGTTCCTTATCTTGCCAGTCCTTGAGTTCTTCCAGAGAAATATCAGTTGTTTTAAGTGTGAGAGTCTCAGCTTGCTCCTTGCCTGAAAGCACGGCATCGTCAGGCGCTGAAGGGCTTTCCTCATAAGATTCTTCAGCAGGTGTATCTTTATGGCCAATCGCATTGAGATAGGCATTATCCAATGATTGGATTGTGTCTTCCTTTTTTGATCCTTTCAACTAATGCTCCGATCAGCTTTGATTACATGCGGAGGAGTCTGCTAAATATAAATAGGGGACACTCTCAGAACGGTTACTAAATTTCGGTTATTTTAGTTCAATTCCATAAGGACATCATCCAGAGATGCGCCGATATCATCAAGATTGTCATGCATTCTTGAGTCATTTATGCCTATTGCAGTCTGCACAGCAAAACCGGTAATAGTGTGTGACATTTCGCTTGACAAAGGATTGTCGGATGAGCATTTAACAACAAGGGCTCCAAATTTTTTATTGCCTTTGTTTATCGGCGTGACCCAGAATAATGATTTATTTTCTTTCTCATCAAACCGGCAGCTTTCCGGTTCACCAGAGTCTATGGTTTTCTTTATTGTTTGAACAAGTAATGCATCCTGCAGACCGGTCAGTTCATCTCCAAACCCATGAGTTGCTTTTTTTTCCAGCCCATGTTCATCATTATCGTGGATCATGTAAATTGCGGCGCCCTTGACTTTAGTGACATTTATCACAATTTCGAGCACGGTCTGCAGCAATTCCTCCAACGGATGCACCTTTAAAAGATACTGCTGGATAATATCCCGACCCTCTAATTCTCTTACTTTCTGCAGCAATTCCCAGGTACGTTCCTTGACTTTTTCTTCCAGCAGCTTGTTTAATTCAGCTAATTTCTTATTTTTTTGCACTATTTCATCATTCAATTTACGATTTTCAAGGACCAGGTTGAAATGAGCAATTGCATCACTAACCGTCAGTTTCAGGTCTTCATCGTTCCACGGTTTCATAATATATCTGTATATCCCGCCCAGGTTGATCGCTTTGATCGCTGCGTTGATATCGGCATAACCGGTCAAAACCATGCGGATGCTGTCCGGCGCCTTTTCCTTGGCCCTGGCAAGAAACTCGGCCCCGCTCATCTCAGGCATTCGTTGATCGGAAACGATTACAGTGGGCTGAACACCGCTGTCAATGAGATCAAGGGCCTCTTGGCCGCTATTGGCGGTATGGAGGTCATAGTCTTCATCAAGAAAAAGACGCTGCAGGGTCTTTAAAATATTCAACTCATCGTCAACAAATAAGATTGTCGGCATGCTCATGGCTCCTTAAATATGAACGCTTACAGTGCAAGTGTTTTGCGATCTGGAAGGGCTTCTTTTACTGCCCCGTGATCGGTTCTCCTGGAATTTTTATTTTCTCAATATGCAATAGTCATTTGGAAAAAATACAAAAATAACACCCTCCTGCTCGCCGTCAGATAACATTTTTATTCCCTTGAGCCTGTAATCATTCTGCGAAATATCTATTGGACAATTAATTTGCTTATTTTCTTTTGCCTTACGAAATAACGCGTTCAACTCCGGCGGAAAAACCTGTTCGCTGCTGATCCCGACCAATGAGCGGTTTTCACTGCCGAACAATTTATCAGACAGGTTATTACTGAGGACAATAAGTCCGTCCGGGTCAAAGCCGATCACTGCCGCCGGCAAGGCATACATAACGTTATGGGCAAATCTCATGGCCCTGTTCTGAAATTCGAGATCAGCCGTCCGTATCCTGACTTCATCTTCCAATTTACTGTTAAATTCCGTTAATTCCATGTTAATGGCCATCAGCTTTTCGGCCAGATGTTCGTTTTTCCTTTTTAAGAAAAATACTTCTATGGCTTTTTCTATGGCTACTTTCAGTTCATCGTCATTCCACGGTTTGGGTATAAATTTATAGATTTGGCCTTCATTTATCGCAGCAACCACGGAAGCAGTGTCGGCATAGCCGGAAAGGACAATCCTGATGGTTTCCGGCGAACGTTCACAGGCAAGTTTTAAAAATTCCACCCCGTCCATTTCAGGCATGCGGTAATCCGAAATAATCAACTGAATGTCCGGCTGCTCCTCTAATATTTCAAGCCCTTTTTCCCCGGACTCGGCAGTTAAGATCTCATAATCATGGTCCATAAAAAGCCGCCGTAATGCCTTGAGGACATTTTTCTCGTCATCAACACAAAGAATCTTTATTTCCTCATCCATAAGAAACCCCCGTTTTGGAATGATGAATGATGAATGATGAATAAACAACAATGATTATAGCCGGTAACCATTAGTCGTT